>JBKTKK010000009.1:0-26798 GCA_047242405.1 Lachnospiraceae bacterium
AATTTGTGATTTATAAGATAAAAATAACGGACTACCTGGACCATGATATTTCAATATGTTGGTATATAAAATTTCTTTCATCTGATCATTAATATCACTGTTATAGGTGTAATATAAAAGAATATTCTCTGGCAATGTTTCCATCCATTTATTCGGTAACGTATATAAATAATACTCAAATAAGCCAGTTAATTTTAAATCCTCCAACACCCCTTTTTCATACCAGACAAAATATTTTTTTTCTGTTTTTCCACCACGAATTAATAAGCTTAATAATGCAGTTAATGCCTCTGATTGGGGATATTTTTCATATATTGTTGTTAATATCCGAAAAAACGAAAGAGAAAAGCGCTTTTCATATTTTAAGACCTCTACAATTTTATTTGCCAATTTAAAACTAAACTCTCCTGTGGTTATTCCGTATAATAGGACCTGTGTCTTAAATTTATCAATTGGTGCGATAAAATCGGGTGTTGCTTCTAGTAAGTCAAATGCAGCTCGGTATAAAAATGGACTTCTGCACCCGTAACGGAATTGCTCCTCAAATTTTTCCCAATAGAAACGGATTCCATGTATCCCTTCAGAACTTAACACAGATATTAATAATAAAAATAAAGTATTTTTTCCTTCGCTATAATACTTTAGTACTAATTTCTGAATATAAGCCAATTGTTCTTCATTACCGTTTGCAAGCGCAGATAAATAAACATAAAAACAATAGGCTTCGGTATCCTTTATCCTATTTCTTATAACGGTATCTCTAATTTTACCAAGGATTATTTTTGCTTGTTTTTCTCTCTTTTGTTGAATGTTCACCCATGCATGTCTTAACACCAACCACTCATAATGATTTTGATATCTTTGTTCACAATCCGCTAGTATCCCTTCTAACGAACCTAAAATAATACTTTCCTCATAATTTTTCGCATAGTATTCAAGTATTAGCTTTAAAATCTTTCCTTGTTCTTTTTTATCTTCAAAATATCTGGGGTTACGTATCGTCGGTATATGTAAAAGAATGGAATATTCTAACTTACGATAACCATCACTGCAAATAATTTTCCCAAAGTTATATCCTGCGTGAACCTTATTTTGTAAAATTTCATATGGTATATTACAATTACCATCTACAAAATCTTTTGTTCGAAACACCTTTTTTTCAAGTGTCAGAAAATCCCCTTCTACAACTTCGACTTTTAAATGTACTTGTCCCCACTCCCCCATTGTCAATGGAACGAAGGTTGGCTCCTCTGGGATATTCGTAAATTCAATCCGATCTTGACGCAATTTTAATACAACTGCTCTCTTTTCATGCAAATATATTAAAAACTCTTCTAAAGCTCTATGTACATTACCATCAGCAAGTAAACTTTCGTAAATTCCTACAATTGTTCGCTCTTTCATAAACGGGAACTTAAAAAAATCTTTTGAAGCAAAAAGTCGAACTGCCTCTTCTGGATTTTTTCTTACAAAAATAGTGAAATCTTCTAACCCTTTTATGTTTTCTCTTACTTTTGCTTGATCCGATATTAAGACAGGAAAACAATACGGAAGCTCATATTCGCCTCCGTTTGTAATAAAGTGAAAAGACCCAACTATCTCACCCTCCTCATTTAATCCACCTGCATCTACTTCAAAACCCAACCGCACGGCCATTCCAACAAATTGTTCCTGTTTTAAAGTAACGCGGGGATTCGAAGAATAAACAATGCCCTTCATCAAGATTTTATTATCACTACGAATCGTAGTGTCCAATTTTTGTACATATCCTGCCTGTATATTCGTGTTTAGTGAATCTGCCTCAAAAACTATATGCGGAGTTTCACAATCCACAACTCCTCGAATAATCTGATGAATACGTTCTTTCAAAATTCCACCTGCCATTTCACCAAAAGACTACACGAAACTGTCTTTTAAAGGAAAGATTTTGATACTATTTTATCTCATAATGTCCGTCAATTCAACTATCTTTTCAATATCCGCCAAGATTCTTTAGCATATTCTCCTATAATATACCTATTTTCGTCTTATATAGAGAAGGTATGTGGATGTTTACCATCCACTACACTACTCTCTCATACATGCCTAGTCATTCTTCCTACTTAGGCTTCCTTTATTCCGTTTATTTTTTCCATTATTTTATTGTACGAAAGGGAATAAGCGACATAAGATAATATTAAGACAAAGAAGGAAATCATAAGATGGAAAATTATAATGAAAATATGAGTTCTAACAATAAGTACACAAATCAGGATTGGAATATTATTGATTATGGCCCGAGCCCTATTATTATCAATCTTTATGATGCCACCTTGCAAAATAAAAATTTCCGTTCTACCTTATGGACCGGAGATCATTTACAATTAACATTAATGTCTATTCCAGTTGGTGAAGACATTGGATTAGAAACCCATCCAGATAATGATCAATATTTACGCGTTGAGCAAGGGGAAGGGCTCGTACGCATGGGATACGATCCAAAGTACATTGATTTTGAACATCCCATTTACGAAGATTATGCTTTTATTATCCCGGCTGGGACGTGGCATAATATAATAAATACAGGTAATGTTCCATTAAAACTACATTCCATTTATTCCCCAACGCATCATCCAAGAGGAACGACACACCAAACAAAAGCTGATGCAGCAGCAGCCGAGCACTCTTCTACAATATAAAATAAAAGCGAATGCATCAACGATTCTTTGATGCATTCGCTTTTTTTATTTTAAAAGAAAATTTGTATAAATCCATAATCTAATTGGAACTATATTATAAAATATTATATATTATGTATTGCTTGTTTTGGAGGTTTTATGAAAGAAAAAAATAGCATTCGCTTAAACACTACTATTAAAAATTCAAAACCGAGTGATGAAACCATTGAGATGATTGCCTGGGAAGTCTTAAATGAAATCAATCACACTCCCTCTAATAATCATGTAGAAGTAGCCGATGATATTTACAAAGAATTCGACATTTAAAGAAAGGATACCGATTGCTACAACAATTGATATCCTTTCTCACCTACGGCTAAAAATATCAAAACCGATCACTCTAAATCTTGAATATTCATCTTTTCTAATTGTATTTTTTTCGTAAATTTTTCTCTCGCCCCCCAATAAATAGCCAGAAAAACGAGGGTTGGTATATTCGTAATAATGAACACAGGCACGGCCGTTGCAAGGATTTCTCCTACCGCCGGTTTGTTTAAATCTTTTAAAGAACTTTCTTCCTCTATCACCACACCGTTTTCTTCTGTTACAACACTTACCTTACTCGTACCTACCACCGTAAACATGGCTAGATTAAATAGAATCAGAATGGTGAATAACAAACAGAAACACGGTATGATTAAACCGAGCCACTTATTTGTTCTCATTGATAAATACAGTTGTAATAATACAATTCCTATAAAAAACAGTACAAATACAAATAATAATAAAACTGCCCTCATTACGCTTCCCCCTTGATTGCTTTTTTATATTCTGCAATTAAAATTTTAGCAGTATCAAAATCTAATTTCTCATTAACAGCTAGCCTCTTTATAACTGAAATATAAGGATCATTGGACGTATCTTCGCTAATTTTAATCTTTTGAATCAGTTTATCAAGTCGCAGTCGTACCGTTGGATAGGTTACTCCATATTGATTCGCTATTTCTTTTAAAGAACCTGATGCCAGAATGAATTTTTTTATAAAAGCCACATCTTCATCATCAAGGTTCACCATCCAATCAGGAACAATTTCAATTGCCATTTCACGCCTCCTTTAACAATGTTAAGGATAACATTTAACATTGTTAAAGTCAATGTTTTATTATTATTTAATTTTATTATTTTGTTTATCTTTAAGAAGGAAATCACGAATGAAATAGTTTGATAATTCCCCAAACATTTCGCTCTGTCCAGTTTTTTCAAATAGGTTACTTGCATCGATGATACACTCCTCCAATGGTAGTACGTGACAAGCATCGTATTTTTTATAAAACTTATATGCTTCTTGCATAACCTCATAGTAATTTGGTTCCATTACAATGTATTTACTTAATATTTTTATTAACTCCATATCCAATTCCTGTGGCCTTTTTTCATCCTTTAGTAAACAATGTAATTTATATATATAGTTAAATGTATCCGTTACTTTTTTCATAGAATCTCCTACTTTCCTGTCTCCTCTTTTGCAGAATATATGTTGGTATCCGCCCTTAATAACATTATATAGGAATAAGGCAAAGGAATAAAGGTGAAAATAAAAAATGGTAAGAAGGAAATCTCATTCCTCTTACCATTTTATTTATTCGCACAAATACAACCGCTATTTTTTTATATCAAATGCCGGATTAATTGCGTAGAAGTTCTTCGAATCTAAATTCTCTTGAACAATTCTTAAAGCTTCGCCAAATCTTTGGAAGTGTACGATTTCTCTTTCCCGAAGGAATCGAATTGGATCACAAATTTCAGGATCATCAATTAAACGAAGAATGTTATCATATGTTGTTCGAGCCTTTTGCTCTGCTGCTAAGTCTTCCGTAAGATCTGTAATAGGATCACCCTTTGACTGAAATACGGTTGCACTAAAAGGAGTTCCACTCGCAGCTTGTGGCCATAATGCAGTTGTATGATCTACGTAATATTTATCGAATCCAGACGATTTGATTTCCTCTATTGAAAGGTCCCTCGTTAATTGGTAAACAATTGCGCAAACCATTTCCATATGTGCCAATTCCTCTGTACCGATGTCTGTCAACAAGCCTTTACACTCTTTGTATGGCATCGTGTAACGTTGCGATAGATATCTTTGAGAAGCTGCCAGCTCCCCATCTGGCCCACCAAATTGACTGATGATTACCTGTGCTATTTTAGGATTTGGTTGCGATATCTTTACAGGGTACTGCAATCTTTTCTCATAATTCCACATTAGCAATATCCTCCTTCCCACGGCCATGGCTCTTCAACCCACTGCCAATAATTGCAATTTTCTACTTGGTCAACCAATAAGGGCCCATAGGTTTTGGCATACTCTTCCAATGCATGCTTTCTCATTTCAACAACTTTATGATAGTATTCTAACGCTTCCTTATCACATGGATGCGTATCTAAATAGAGATGAACGTCATTTACAGCAAAACTAACTTCATTAATGTGATTTAATAATTGTTGTCTATTCTTCATCTGCATCCACACCTCCTCGCACAGTTTCCAACGGTAAATGGTTTATCCAACTCCGCAAAAATAGTACCTACCTGAAGTGCCTTATCCATTTGTTATAAGTTTCCAAAATTTTGACACGGTACATATGCCATACCAATTGGATAATCTTCTCCCCATAAGATGTTATCCTTACAGCCACAACTTTGTTTTACTTCTTGATTACAACCACAATCTTGTTTTACTTCTTGTCTGCAACCACAATTAGATTCTACCGCTTGTTTAGGTCCACATCCGGATCGTACTTCTGATCTGTATCCCAAATTTCTTCTAGGCTGTGCAGAAGTTCTACCACTGTAATCATTTGTTCTTGTTGTATATCCACAAGTATTTTGACGTCTATAATCAGGGCGTCTTTGCCCATTACATGAGTCCATAGATAACTCCTTTACTTACTGAATCTGATCTCTAATAGTAATTTATGTTTTAGATAACATAATGTGCAATAAAGTCGCATATTATTTTCGATACGCACGAATTATGTTTCATCCAAAATATTCCATAATTTACTTGACTTTTTATAGAAAAAGTATAATAATACTTATATGCAGATATAGTTCATCGGTAGAATGCTAGCTTCCCAAGCTGGAGAGGCGGGTTCGATTCCCGTTATCTGCTTCCTAATCTAAAACAAGTTAACCGTTATCTCAAAGAAGGCGTACACCTAGTTGTGTACGCCTTCTTTGCACCTTTACTTCTCTGATTCGATAATAAATTCTATGAATTCCAACGTATTTCGTGATCAACTTCTTCCGTGTACTCACAACTTATCTTTCAATTTCATATAGTAGAGTAAGGGAATTATTGGGTGATGCCTATGAAAGCCGCTTTATACTGCAGACTTTCCGTCGAGGATGAAGACAAAGGGGCATTTAAAAATACGAGTGAAAGCATATTAAATCAGCAGCTCCTATTAACTGATTATATGACTTCCCATGGATATGATTTATATGCCATATATGTTGATGAAGATTACTCGGGCCTGGACAGAAACCGACCAGCATTTAATCGTATGATTGAGGATGCAAAGGCTGGTCGGTTCCAGGTAATTTTATGTAAAACGCAATCTCGATTTACGCGCGATATGGAGCTGACAGAACGATACTTGCATAACTTATTTCCCTTATGGGGCATCCGTTTTATTGGAGTAGTCGATGGCGTAGATACCGACGAGCGGAGAAATAAAAAAGCAAGACAAATAAATGGGTTGGTAAATGAATGGTACTGCGAAGACTTATCGGACAATATTCGTGCAGTCCTAAGGAAAAAGATGGAGAACGGACAATTCATCGGCTCTTTTGCGTGCTATGGCTATGAAAAATCTCCAAATGATAAGCATCAACTTGTTATTGATCCTTTTGCAGCAAATATTGTAAAGCGCATCTATGGGCTTTATCTAAATGGCTTAGGTATTACAGCCATTAGCCGCGTATTAACAGAGGAGAAGATCGAAACTCCTACTGAGTATAAACAAAAGAAAGGGTTGAATTTTAAAGCACCTTATACAGGAAAACCAGAAGAACAAAAACATATATGGAGCCCCAATACAATAAAACGTATTTTAAAGAATCCTACGTACACCGGAGCACTTGTGCAAGGGTGTGAGCAAAAAGTAAGTTATAAGAGCAAGAAAATGATTCATATGCCAAAAGAAAGGTGGATCATCATTCCAAATATGCATGAACCTATCATCAATCAAAATACCTTTGATCTCGTTCAGCAACGAATGGATAAAAGAAATAAAAGGAAAAAAAAGTTATAAAAAATTAAAAGTTTTATGCACACAATTGCATTTTCCCTCATAAGATACAGTGTAAACAAAAATTAATTTTGGAGGTAACACATGAGTGATTTAGCTGCAACAAACTGTGGTGGTGGATGTGGATGTGACGGAGGACGCAGCGGCAATAGTATTTTTATTATTTTAATTTTACTTTGCTGTGGTGGTCTTGGCGGCAATAACGGCTGTGGATGTAACGGCGGTGGATTGTTAGGCGGAAATGAGGGTGGATGTGATATGCTTATCTGGATCCTTCTTTTAACTTGTATGTGTGGTAACAATGGTAGCTGCTGCTAATTTCTTCCTTTCGCACTCTATCAACTCAAAGGTATTGCACACTCTGTAATGCACTTGGGAACCTAGTGTGAACCCTCCGGTGGACCATAAATATTTGGTCCACTGGATACATATTTTTGTTACTCTAAGAGGCTGTTATACCATGATTTCCTTATGCAATGACATCATCCATGGTATAACGGCCATTTGTTTTATCCATTAGATACTTAACTGCTTGCACGGCACCTTTTGCAAATACAGCTTTCGAATGGGCCTGGTGGGTCAGAGAAAGTACCTCATCTTCACCAGCAAAGATTACTTCGTGTTCTCCTACAATTGTACCTCCGCGTATAGAGCTTACTCCAATTTCTTTTGGATCTCTTTTCTCACGTTTCGTTGTACGGTCATAGATGTAATGATACTCATTATTTAATGTTTCTTTAATTGTATCAGCTAATAATACAGCCGTACCACTTGGCGCATCTATTTTTTGATTGTGATGTTTTTCTATAATCTCTATATCAAATCCCGCTTCTGCAAGTAATCCACTCACCGATTGTAACACCTTCTTTAACATATTAATGCCCAAAGACATATTGTAAGATTGTACGATAGGAATCTCCTTGGCCGCTCGATCCACATGTTCCATCTGTTCCTCAGTTAGACCGGTTGTACATAAAACAAGAGCAAGATTTTTTTTCACACAGCCATCTAGTACTTTATCTGTTATTTTTGCAATGGTAAAATCTATCACTGCATCTGCTTCTATCGAACATTCTTCAATACTTGGAAACATTGGATATTCTAGTCCTGCATTTTCTGTCACATCAATCCCAGCTACAATTTCCATATCAGATTCTTTCTCAATTATTGATTCAAGGACACGTCCCATCTTACCGTTACATCCATTGATAATTACTCTTATCATACGTAATCTCCTTATTCTTTTCATTTCTTTCCTATCTTCTTGTTCTAAAATCTCTTATTTTATTTTACTTTCTTTTGTAAGTCAACGCAAGTGGAATCGATGCTCAAATAAGGGACAGGATTTTCCTGCCCCTTATTCCATTTCATATGCTGTTACCACCTGACACAAGTAACTTCCCTCCTGCTGTTATGGCTACGGGACAGCGAATCAAGAAACTTCCCTAATCGGTTTAGATCAACTTCATTTTCTTTAACTCACTCTTTAAGAGTTCAACATGAGCAGGTTCCATTTCACAAAGAGGGCTTCTTAAACCTCCTGCATTCATCCCCATAAGGTTACATGCCGTTTTAACTGGAATTGGGTTTACTTCACAGAATAAGGCATCAATTAATCCCAATGCCTCTAACTGTGCCTTGCGACTCTTTTCTATGTCTCCATTTAAATAATCTATCACAATGTCATGGGTTAATCTTGGGGCTACATTGGAGAGTACCGAAATAACGCCTATGCCCCCCAAAGCAAGCAATGGTACGATCTGGTCATCATTACCAGAGTAAATGTCAATACAGCCGTCTGCCAGACTTGCTAATTTCGCAACCTGTGAAATGTTTCCGCTAGCCTCTTTCACA
Organism: Lachnospiraceae bacterium; assembly: GCA_047242405.1. Lineage (GTDB taxonomy): Bacteria > Bacillota > Clostridia > Lachnospirales > Lachnospiraceae > Fimimorpha. The sequence continues at coordinate 8,824 of JBKTKK010000009.1, forward strand.
CCTACAATATTAGGAACGGTTTTCGCTAAAGTCACAATCGTCTCTGGTAAAATATTACATCCAGTTCTTGATGGAACATTATATAAAATAATTGGTATATTCACACTCTTTGCAATTTGCGTATAGTGTTCGATTAACCCCTTTTGTGTTGCTTTATTGTAATATGGACTGACAAGTAACAGTCCATCTGCTCCAACCTTTTCTGCATGCTTTGATAAACGTATGGCTTCCTGTGTACTATTTGAACCAGTTCCTGCAATTACCGGTACCCTTCCAGCTGTATGTTGGACGGCAAAGCGAATACACTCATCGTGTTCTTCATGAGATAATGTAGATGACTCTCCCGTTGTCCCACAAATAATAATAGCATCCGTACCATTCTCTATTTGAAAATCAATCATTTTTCCAAGCTCAACATAGTTAACCTGATTATCTTCTGTAAATGGTGTAACAATAGCAACACCTGCTCCTTTAAAAATTGCCATAATGACCTCCAATTCGCTGTTTACACAGACTTATATATTCTCAATGTTATCGTTGCTGCAAGAATAGAGTACGTAAAGAAAAACCCTGAAATTAAAAAAGAGCTGACTTAGGCCAGCTCTTAAAGGTATAACAATATTATTCATTTTCTTTAAGTAGCCCCCCATCGAATTCGATGACAGTTATATGATTATTCATCATATACCCAAAAACATTGGCTGCCTGACCAGTGTCCTTTCGGCGCTTTCACCTTTCTATACTATTCCTCTATGCGGCACATATCCTAGTATATACTCTTTAATCGCGCGACCTCTACTCTCCTATTCAATTAACAATAATTATACACGAATTAGCAAATACTGTCAATATTAATCTTCTTCAACAATTTCAAGCTTACTAACCGACACTTCGTATGCCGTTCTCTTTTCACATTCTGTATCCGATACTTTCTTTGTATATTCTCGGCTTTGCACTCTTCCCCAGATTCTCAAACGCTCTCCTACTTCAAATCCAGATGCATACCTAGCATTTCTTCCCCAAGCAATACAAGGAATATAATCCGACTTACCATAAGGACGATTAACTGCCACTAATAAGTCGGCGATTTCTCTACCTAGAGGGGTTTTTCGATATACTGGTGCCTTACAAACGAACCCATCCAGCAATATTTGATTCGTCTTCGTATAATCTGTAAATTTTTCCATAAACACAACTTCTCTTACAAATACAGATAGTACCAATCTGTTTTTCATAGCCTCATGGCGATTATACGAACGAAACTGCCCAATTGCTTCGATTGTCTGTCCTCGGTAGTCAGCATGCACATCGATGAGGCGTTCCGAAATCATTAACGGAATGACATCTGCCTGATCGCTTAAGCGATTCACAGCAACATCAAGTATGTAAAACCCTTCTCCAAATACCTCATGACTAAAAGTAAATTCTGATACTACCTCTCCAATTACGCTGACCTTGTTGTTTTCAATAACTTTTTCTGACATAGTATTTCTCCCTCCAATGTATCCTTCTTTATTCTTACCCTTTATTAGGTGCACGATTTAATATATGTCCAAAAAATTATAAATAGAACAAAATACACTTGTGTATCTAACGCAATAAGTGACAACAGAAATCCTGTATTTTCTACAACCAAGAAAAAAGATGGTATCTAAGAAACTAGACAACCATCTTTTTTTATATCATTCCTTATTTTCTTCTCTTTAACGTTATTCTTCGTTTTTTAGAAATAAAATACGAATTTGTTGAAGTTTGTTTTTTTCTATCAAAATTTGCTACATCAAAACATATTTATCCGTAGGAAATTCAAAAATTATTTACGAATCGATGCTCTTTTTCTCATAGTAGGATCTAAAATTTTCTTTCGTATTCTTAAATGCTTTGGGGTTACCTCCAATAATTCATCTGTTTCAATAAAATCAAGTGATTGCTCTAGACTCATGATCATAGGTGTTGTTAATTTTAATGAATCATCTGAACCAGAAGCTCGTGTATTTGTCAACTGTTTTTTCTTACATACATTTACTTCTACATCTTCCGACTTACAATTCTGACCGATTACCATACCGGCGTAAACTTTCTCACCTGCTCCAATAAATAATTTTCCTCTTTCTTGTGCATTGAAAAGACCGTATGTTACAGATTCGCCTGTTTCATAGGCAATTAGAGAGCCCAGCTTACGATACTGAATATCACCCTTATATGATCATATCCTTCAAAAGAAGTATTAATAATTCCATTTCCCTTCGTATCTGTTAAAAACTCTCCTCGATATCCGATAAGGCCTCTAGAAGGAATTAAAAATTCTAGCCTTGTATATCCGCCCTGTGAAGCTGACATACCCTGTAATTCACCTTTACGGCTGCTCAACTTTTGAATTACGCTACCAGAAAATTCTTCTGGAACATCAATATATGCAATTTCCATAGGCTCTAACAGATGATTTCTCTCATCTCTTTTCGTTAGTACCTCTGCTTTACTTACTGCAAATTCATATCCCTCTCGACGCATATTTTCAATAAGTACGGATAAATGCAACTCTCCTCTACCACTCACTTTAAAGCAATCAGCACTTTCCGTTTCTTCTACACGTAAAGAAACATCTGTATTTAATTCACGGAAAAGACGATCTCTTAAGTGTCTAGAAGTTACAAATTTCCCTTCTTGTCCAGCAAATGGGCTATCATTTACCATAAATTGCATCGCGATTGTTGGTTCTGAAATTTTTTGGAAAGGAATTGCTTCTGGCTTTTCTGTAGAACATATCGTATCACCGATATGAATATCTGATATCCCTGAAATAGCTACTATAGATCCGATTGTTGCCTGTGTAACTTCAACCTTATTTAAACCGTCAAATTCATATAATTTACTAATTTTTACTCGTTTTACTTTGTCAGGTTCATGATGGTTTACTAATACACATTCCTGATTTACTTTTAAGTTACCATTATCGATTTTACCGACACCAATTCGACCTACATATTCATTATAATCAATCGTACTTATAAGCACCTGTGTTGGAGCTTCTGGATCACCTTCTGGAGCTGGTATATTTCAAATGATTGTTTCAAATAAGGGTATCATATTTTCTTTTACACCAACATAATCCTTCATTGCATAACCCCCTTTTGCTGAAGCAAAGATGAATGGGCAATCTAATTGTTCATCGCTAGCATCCAGATCCATTAATAATTCTAATACTTCATCAATTACTTCATCTGGTCTCGCTTCTGGTCTATCGATTTTATTAATACATACAATAACCGATAAATCTAATTCTAAAGCTTTCTTCAAAACGAATTTTGTCTGCGGCATCGCTCCTTCAAAAGCATCTACAACTAAGACTACACCGTTTACCATTTTTAGCACTCGCTCTACTTCACCACCAAAGTCAGCATGTCCAGGTGTATCAATAATATTTATCTTTGTATCTTTATAAAAGACAGCAGTATTCTTAGAAAGAATAGTAATACCACGTTCTCTTTCTATATCATTCGAGTCCATTACACGTTCCTGTACTTCCTGATTTGCACGAAAAACACCACTTTGTCTTAATAATTGGTCTACCAAGGTAGTTTTACCATGATCGACATGGGCGATAATCGCAATATTTCTAACGTCTTCTCTTTTCATCTTCATTAATAGTTCCTCTTTCTATTACCTGATATTTTCCTCATCATAACTATATAATTCTATCACATATCAGCCAGATTGCAACATTTTATAAGGAAAAATGTCTTATTTTAGCGAATGGCTGCGTTTTTTAAAAAAATACGGTATGTCTATTTCCAGTGAAACTCCTAGCTTCCCTGCGCTTTTAGACATACCGTATTATGCTTATTCACAACGATTATTCGTTCTCTTTTCCTACTTCTACAAGAGATTTCACCATACCAGCCATACCCTGGATTTCAGAAGGGATGATAATCTTCGTTGCCTTCCCATCTGCTGCCTTTGCAAATGCTTCTAAACTCTTTAACTGAATCACTGCATTATCTGCACCGGCATCCTTAATAAAGCGAATACCCTCTGCATTTGCTTCCTGTACTTTTAAAATTGCAAGTGCCTCACCTTCAGCCTCACGAATCATCGCTTCTTTTTTCGCCTCTGCTCTTAAAATCGTCGATTGCTTTTCTGCTTCTGCATCTAAAATAACAGATTCTTTTTTACCTTCTGCAACCAAAACCGTAGATGTTTTCTCTCGCCTTCTGCACGAAGATTGCTTCACGCCTTTCACGATCCGCCTTCATCTGCTTTTCCATAGCATCCTGAATCGCTGCTGGTGGGATAATGTTTTTCAATTCAACACGATTAACTTTTATTCCCCATGGGTCAGTTGCAATGTCCAATGATGCACGCATCTTTGTATTTATTGTTTCTCTAGAAGTAAGTGTCTGGTCTAATTCTAAGTCACCGATAATATTTCTCAATGTTGTTGCAGTTAAGTTTTCAATTGCCATAATCGGATTTTCAACACCATAAGCAAATAGCTTAGGGTCTGTAATTTGGTAAAAAACTACTGTATCAATACGCATTGTAACATTATCTTTCGTAATAACAGGCTGTGGTGCGAAATCGACTACCTGTTCTTTTAATATAACACGCCGAGCCACACGATCGATAAATGGCACCTTAAAATGAATTCCTACCCCCCATGTGCATAAGTATCCACCGAAACGTTCAATGACCATTGCTGTTGCCTGTGGAACAATCTTAACACAAGATGATAATACTAGGAGTATCACAATTAGAATGGCTACAACAATTATTACTCCTCCATTTACTACCGCTACTAACATTTTACATCCTCCTTCTTCTCTACAATTAATTTAACGCCGCTAATTTTTTTAACAACCACGTATTCGCCGGGCTTTATAACAGCGTTATCATCCTCTGCCACTGCTGTCCATTCCTGCCCGTTTAATAACGCAGCTCCGTAACCTGCTTGATTATTGACTTCCTGTATAACTTTCGCAGTCATACCAATGAGGCTATCTACATTTGTTTTCGTTACATGGCCGCTAAAATATTTTGTTGCAATAGGCTTAACCATAATAAGGGAAAACAAGGATACGATAATAAAGGCTACCAATTGTCCTTCTATTCCCCCCCCTAATAAGGCCACGATAATAGAAGCCAATGCACCACACGAAAACCAGATTGAAACTAATTGTAATGAGACGATTTCAATCACAACTAAGACTATAAATAACAATAACCAGAAAATAACATTCATATGAAAACTCCCTCCTATTCCCCTTTCTCTTATACTATATCACATTTCATATATTAAAAATACATTATGTCATAAACAAGGGCTAATATGTCATTTTCTCGAAATTTTAGTTAAATTATTAGATTGCATGATACAACATAATACGAAGTTGAAACTCATCCCCATCCCAAACCGCTTCAAAACTCCCATTATTTTTCTCCAATAACTGGCGAATTACTGGAAGACCTATGCCATGATTGGAAACTTCTCCTTTCCGCGTTAAAATGTGCCCCTTTGAATCCGTTCGAATAACCCCATCAAAGGTATTCGTAACCGCTATAAACAAGTTTTTCTTTTCAACTTTCATAGAAATATCAATTCTACGTTTCTCTACGGGAATCCTACTACACGCTTCAATTGCATTATCAAGAGCATTTCCTAGGACGCCACAAAGTACAACCTCACTCACGTCTAACTTACTTGGGATATTTAGATCTAAATTAAAACAAATCCCATCAACATCCAAGATATTCATCTTGTGGTTAAGCACCGCATCTACTACCATATTTCCAGAACGACTTTTTGTACTTTCTGGAGTTAGTTTATGATAAAGATCACGAATAAAATCCAAAATACCTTCCATATCCTTATTCCTTGCCAACGTTTCAATGACAAGATAATTATTTTTCAACTCATGGCGCTGCCGTCTCGTTTCATTCTGGATCCGTTCAATTTCTTTATACTGCCTTGCATAGGAATCAATCTGCAGCCGTTTAATACGACTCTCTAGTTGTGTATATTCTTCCACCGCCCTTTGTCCCAAATGGAGTGACAGAGATGCAATCGTAAGTATTGCTATAATAAAAATAACAGATATAAATTGTAATTGCCTATTTCCAACGTTTAGTAAGTAACAAGCATAATTCATAAGCCACAATAAAATAAGCCAGCCAACTACAAAATAAACTCGTCTCTCTTTATTGGCAGTCCAAAACAACTGGTAGTAGCCAAACGTTAAATAGAGAAAAAAACCATTTAAGAGCATCCATACGAGCACATCAACCATCCTTGTCTTCCCCTTTACAATACATCCAGAATTCACTCCGAATACGTGGACGATTTTTTTCACTGATGCTAAGAATTGTGCCATCTACCAAGGCAACTCTCTCATATTGAAAAGCTTCTATATTATCGATATTTACTAAGTAAGCTTTATGAATACGAATAAAACGCATCCCTTTTACCTTTTCTTCCACACTATTTAGTTTATCATAATATTCATAGGTAGCATGCATTGTGTGGACAATAATTTTACGTCCAGCGCTCTCGAAATAAAGGATATCTTTGCACAAAACTTTTATTAAACTTTTTCTGCTATGGAAATAATAATAAGAACTTTGTTTTTGCTCGATCCTTTTAACCGCCTTTCGAAATACATCCTCAAACTCTGGGTATAATAATGGTTTTTGCAAGAATCGGAATGGTTCTGTTTCAAATATTTTTTTTAGATACTCTTCATGACTAGATATGTAAACAAGCAACAAATGATAGTCATTTCTTCGAATCCAAGATGCTGTTTCAATCCCATCCATTCCATTCATTTCGATATCTAGGTAAATTAAATCGAAACTTACACCATTACGCATATCATCCACTAATTCTTCGCCACTTGCATAGGCCTCTACCTCAATCTCATAATGATATAAATTACTAAGCTTATCTAAATAAGTGGTAACTGTTCCAACAAATTGTTGATTGTCATCACATACCCCAATTTTTATCATAATGGCACCCTCTCCTCTTAGTGGTCAAATAAAATAACCTCTCCGTCTACTTCACCAAAATATAACGTACCAAGACGCGATAATATTGCCCTTCCATAAGTTCCTTCTGTTAGATCCGCCTCTATTTTTCCAGTTAGGTTAACCGGAACAGCTACAGTTAGTGTCACTTTATCCGTATACGTTACATTCATCGGGTTAAGACCTGCCTGCGCCAGTATATACTGAATTTTTCCAATTCCATTATAGTCGGTTTCTATAAGAAGATTATCTGCTAATTTCTTTTCTACGATTGTAGATTGGGCCAACCCTTCTTTCGTTGCCCCCGAATACGCACGAACGAGACCACCAGTACCTAATAAAGTCCCGCCAAAATAACGGGTTACCACTACTACCGTATTACATATCCCCTCTCCAACCAGTACATCTAGCATGGGTTTTCCTGCTGTCTGCGATGGCTCTCCATCATCACTGCAACGCATGATCTCCTGCTTTGTTCCAATAATGTAAGCAGAGCAATTGTGTCTAGCGTCCCAATACTTTTTCTTTATACTTTCGATAAATGCTACAGCCTCCTCTTCTGTTTCTACATGGGCTGTGTTTGCTATGAATTTTGATTTTTTTTCAATAATTTCTCCACTTCCACCCAAAAATATCGTTTTATATGTTTCTGTCATCCTGCCTCCCAATTTGAACTAGAACTTTTCTTTTGTTTCGTAATTATTTTCTTTATTATTTTATTATATTCAGTAAAAATAAACAATATCGAATTTTTACTTTATAATCGGTCAATAATTTGGTATAATGTTGGAAATAAGGAGGATTATCTCTATGCACTACAGCAAAAGAAAAACAAAGATGAAACTTCGGTCAATGAATTCCGATATACCTAAAATAGAGAAAAAAATAGGGGTTACCGTATTTAAGTCCATACTCGGTGCCTTCTTATTATGTCTGTTTATCGGATGTAGTATTGGGTTAGGTATTGTACGAGGTATTATTAAAAATGCCCCGGATATATCAGCGATCGATGTCGCTCCAAGCGGATATGCAACCAATATTTATGACTCTGAAAATAACGTTATACAAACGTTGGTAATGGAAGGTTCAAATCGACATGAAGCCAAATATATTGAATTTCCAAAGAATCTGATTAACGCCTTTATTGCCATTGAAGATGAGCGGTTTTGGACCCATAATGGAATTGATATAAAAGGTATTTTTCGAGCGATTGGTGTTGGCCTTTCAAATGGTCAGTTTTCGGAAGGTGCAAGTACGATCACCCAGCAGTTAATTAAAAACAATGTATTCAAAGGTGGGGCAGAACAAAAATTCGGCGATCTGATTGAAAGAAAGATCCAAGAACAATATCTTGCCATTAAATTAGAAGAGCAACTTCCAAAAGAAACGATTTTAGAGTATTATTTAAACACAATTAATCTAGGCAGCAATACTTTGGGTGTTCAAGCTGCATCACAACGATATTTTCATAAAGATGTATCGGAACTGACCTTGTCTGAATGTGCCGTTATTGCCGCAATTACTCAAAACCCTACGAAATATAACCCGATAACAAAACCAGAAAAAAATGCGGAACGCCGTGAGTCAGTACTAAATCGAATGCTCAATCAGGAATTAATTACACAAGCGGAATATGATGAAGCGATCGCGGATGACGTTTATGCCCGTATTCAAACAACGACGGAAACGACTGGGCAAACGGTATACAGTTACTTCACCGATGCCCTAATCAATAGTGTTATGGAAGACCTTCAAAAAAAATTAGGTTATACCCAAACACAAGCCCATAATATGCTTTATAGCGGTGGATTAAGCATCTACACAACGATGGATCCTACCATTCAAGGCATCGTGGATGAAGAAATTAACAACGAAGAAAATTATCCAATTGTTGAATATTCCATTTATTACTCTTTATCCGTTACACATGCAGACGGAACCGTTACTTCTTATAATGAAACAGACTTAAAAAATTATCATCGTAAAAATTTAGAGAAACCCGCATTTAAGCTAATTTTTGCCGATGACAATGCAATACAGACAGCCGTAGATGAATTTAAAGCTGGCATATTAAAAAGTGGTGATACAGTGACAGAGGAAGTAATTACTAAGACATTACAACCACAAGCATCTATGGTTATTATGGAACCTACCAATGGACATGTTGTAGCCATCAATGGAGGGCGTGGAGAAAAAGTAGGAAGTCTGTCTTTAAACCGTGCAACGGATTCACTAAGGCAGCCTGGTTCTACCTTTAAGGTACTTACTACCTATGCCCCAGCCCTCGATACATCTGGAGCAACTTTAGCAACTACTTACTACGATGGTCCATTTAGTGCAGACGGTCAACAATTTGTAAACTGGTGGAATTCTCAATATGTAGGCTATGCAAATATTAGGCAAGGTATTGCCTATTCTATGAATATAATCGCAACAAAATGTCTTGTTAATACAGTAACACCGACTTTAGGTTTTGAATATGCTCAGGATTTTGGCATAACATCCCTTGTCGATTCAATGAAAACGGAAAATGGTGTCTTAACGGATAAAATTACTTCCCTCGCTTTAGGTGGTATAACGAAAGGCGTTTCCAATTTGGAACTTACCGCTGCCTATGCCACAATTGCAAATGAGGGTGTATATAACGAACCAATCTTCTATACAAAAATTTTAGACCATAATGGAAATATTTTGTTGGATAATGAACCGGAAAGCCATACCGTATTAAAAAAATCAACTGCTACCCTACTAACAAGCGCGATGCAAGACACGATCGATGGCATAAGCCCATGGTCCAAATATGGAATCGAAGCAACCGGTAATATTTGTAAAGTACCCGGCATGTCTATTGCAGGCAAGAGTGGATCCACTACTGATTCAAACGATGTTTGGTTCGTTGGTTACTCTCCTTATTATGCAGCAGGAATCTGGTCAGGATACGATGAAAATAAAGCCTTAGGTAATGGTCAAAGTTATCATAAACTTTTATGGCAGAAAATTATGGAACGTATTCATGAAGGAAAAGAAGATATTGGCTTCCCTATAAGCAATGATTTAGAAACGGCCAAAATATGCAGTAAATCTGGTTTATTGGCAATCGACGGTGTTTGTGATAGCGAAGATAGCAATTCGGTCGTCTATACCGAATATTTTGCAAAGGGGACCGCTCCAACCGAATATTGCAACCGACATGTACAGCTTAAAATTTGCAAAAGCACCGGTCAGCTTGCTACAGATAACTGTCCCAAAGAAGATATCGAGCAAAAAGTATATCTAATTATTGATCCTGCCGATGATATAGCGGTAACAGACGATACCCTTTTTAAAATGCCAATCGGTTTGTCTGATACATCCTGTACACTCCATACTGGAAATAAAGCAACTGTGGAGGAAACGGATTCCCTTGTAGAAAACACCCAAGAATCCGAACGTACAAAGGCGTCTAAGGAAGAATAAGGGGCTGTTGCAAAATTTTTGAATTGTGGCAGTTTGACGAAAGCTGAAATAAAAAATACGTCTTGTAAAAGAGTTTTATCTCTCATACAAGGCGTATTTTTGTGTAATTTTTTCTAACTAGCTATTTTGCAACAGCCCCTATTGTTCTATAATATGGGACATTTTGGTCTCTATAGAGAAGGGATCAGACTTTTTCTGCCCCTTTCCATTACTGTATAAAACCACTAATATTCTCTGCTGTTATTACATTATCTTCCAATGTTGTATACGTGACCGGAATGTAACCTTCTGGTAAAGAATCAATCTGTTCTTCTAAATACAACGTTTGATTTTCATATCGATATTTATCTATCATTCCATTTGACAACTGAATGCAAAAACGCTTTTCGTCTTCTTTCTTATATAACGTTCCACGAAATGTACCACTATCGTATAAATAACCATCTGTATTACTATATACCGTTATACGATCACGACCGTTAGAATCTAAGTAACCAGTTAATAATACTGGAACATCAGAATTATTATAACGTAATAGCGTAAAAACAGGAGTCCCTGGAATTTCGGAACCATCGCTGTCAATTCTTCTCGTATTTATCGTATTAATAATATAAATATATACATCAATCCAATCCATATCTGTTCGACTGTAAGAACGACGCACCTGCTTCTCCGAATTGGCTACTTCTGTAACTGGTGTCGTAGATTCTCCACTGGTCTCTTCTACTACCGTTGGTTCTGATACAGTCTCTTCTGGAATACGATCTAATCGCGTACTATCTTTCGCTGTTTCCTCGATTTGTTCCGTCGCTAATTCTAATCTAGATTCCATCGATTCATGATTGTTCTCACTACTACACGCAGTACAAAGTAATATGGCAGCAACCAATAGTATATAGAATTTTTTCATTATACCCTCCGTGTACTATGAAGCCCCGAATGTAGATGGTCGCTTCTTATTTAAAATAAGCAACACCTGATTCGAAAATCTTCATATCTTGTTCTCCATAGATATTTATTGCAACAGAATCTCCACGACGTTCCGAATGTGCCATTTTTCCTAAAACTCTGCCATCTGGACTCGTGATACCTTCAATTGCTGCGTACGATCCATTGATATTCCACTCTTCACACTGTGAAAGATTGCCATCAATATCCACATACTGTGTTGCAACCTGTCCATTTTCAAAAAGTTTTTTAATCCATTCTTCGTTTGCAACGAAACGACCTTCTCCATGAGACGCCGGATTACAATAAACACCTCCAAGTTGTGCTCCAGCCAGCCAAGGTGATTTATTCGTTACTACCTTAGTGTAAACCATTTTGGAAATATGACGTCCGATTGTATTCATTGTTAATGTTGGGGAATCAGAATCCTGCACCTTAATTTCTCCATAAGGAACCAAACCTAATTTTATTAAAGCCTGGAATCCATTGCATATTCCTAATACAAGCCCATCTCTTTCATTTAAAAGTTTTTCCAAGCTTCTTTTAACTTCGCATTACGAAAAGCAGTGGCAAAAAACTTAGCAGATCCCTCTGGTTCATCGCCTGCGGAAAATCCACCAGGGAACATAACAATTTGTGACTCATTGATTGCTTTTTCAAAGGTTTCAACTGATTCACGAATATCGTTGGCAGTTAAATTTTTCATTACTTTTATCGTTACTTCTGCACCAGCCCTCTTAAAAGCGGCTGCACTATCGTATTCACAGTTTGTACCTGGGAATACCGGTATAAACACACGAGGCTGTGCTACTTTATTTTTGCATACATAGATTTTTTGTATCATAGAAAGAAGTCCTAACCTCTGGCTGTACCCCTGACAAGGAAGGAAATACTTTTCTAAGGCTTTTCCACATTGTAATGGCCTCATCAAGTTAATTTAATATCCTTTTACAATCACAATTCAATAATACTCACCAACTATAGTACCAAAATCAAGACTGACACCCTGTGGTACCTGCATAATATTACCATAGGCTGGAGCAAATAAAACCTCTTCTGTTACAGCACCATTTAGTTTTACACCTAATTTATTACCAAAGGACATCTTACTTATCGCCTGTGCAATACCCTTTGCTTCTAAGGCATAGGCTGATCTAATCTTTCCTTCCGTTACTGCAACAAAAATTTTCCTATATAATTCCATGACTTGCTCGTAATTTGGTAAGTCATACTCATCCTTTTCAATTGTAAATAGTACTAATTTACTTCCAGACTTTTTAAGTTCTGGCGAAATAATTGTTTTATTCGAAGCAACTGCAACTGCAAAGGAAACGAGTGTGGGTGGTACACTAATATCATTAAAAGAACCCGACATAGAATCTTTTCCACCAATGGATGGTAATCCAAATCCAATTTGTGCAGAATAGGCTCCTAATAATGCACTAAGTGGCTGGCCCCATGTTTTTGGATCTTCTGTCATTCGTTTGAAATACTCTTGATATGTCATTCGAATTTTACTGAAATCACCACCGGTAGCTACAATCTTCGAAACCGATTCCACCACCGCATAAACAGCCCCATGATATGGACTCCAAGATGATAAGTAAGGATTAAATCCATAACTCATCATGGTAACAACATCTGTACTTCCTTGTAAAACCGGAAGCTTAGCAACCATCGCTTGTGTTTCCGTTAACTGATACTTTCCGCCGTAGGGCATTAATACAGAACCTGCACCAATGGATCCATCAAACATTTCTACCAAGCCTTTTTGTGAGCATACATTAAGATCTTGAAGCATGTCCATCCATTCAGTCTTCACATCTTGTACTGGTTGCGATACAAAATACTTCTTATTTTCATCTGGCATCGTTACTGTAACATCTGCCTCTTGGTGTGCACCATTTGTATCTAAGAAAGCACGACTAATATTTACTATATCTTTTCCTCTCCAGTTTAAAACAAGACGAGGCTCTTCGGTTACAACTGCAACTTCAACTGCTTCTAAGTTTTCTTCCGCTGCATATGCTAAAAATTGTTCTACATCCTTTTTATCTACAACAACCGCCATACGTTCCTGGGATTCAGAAATCGCAATTTCTGTTCCATCCAACCCTGCATATTTCTTCGGAACCTTATCCAGTTCTACTCTTAAGCCAGCTGCCAACTCACCGATTGCTACCGATACACCGCCTGCTCCGAAATCATTACATTTTTTTATTAATTTACTTACTTCTTCTCTACGGAATAGGCGCTGTATTTTTCTCTCAGTAGGGGCATTACCTTTCTGCACCTCTGCACCGCAGGTTTCAATGGACTCTTCTGTATCGACTGTGGATGATCCAGTAGCACCGCCACAACCATCGCGGCCAGTACGCCCGCCCAATAAGATAATAATATCGCCTGGATCAGATGTTTCACGAATAACCGCTCTACGTGGAGCAGCACCCATAACAGCACCGATCTCCATACGTTTCGCAACATAATCTGGATGATAAATTTCTTTCACATAACCTGTTGCTAAACCAATTTGATTACCATAAGAACTATAGCCACTTGCAGCTCCTGTAACAATTTTCTTTTGTGGCAACTTACCTTTTAATGTTTGGGACAGTGACTTCGTTGGATCAGCCGCCCCTGTAATGCGCATCGCTTGGTATACATAAGTACGTCCAGAAAGCGGATCACGGATTGCACCACCTAGACAAGTAGCTGCACCACCAAAAGGCTCTATTTCCGTTGGATGATTATGTGTCTCATTTTTGAAATTAACTAACCATTCTTCAATTTCTCCATCAACTTCAACAGGTACTACGATAGAGCAAGCATTAATTTCTTCTGATTCTTCCTGATCATCTAATTTACCTTCTCTTTTTAATTTACGCATAGCCATTAAAGCGACATCCATTAGGCAAACAAATTTGTCATCTCTACCCTTAAATATTTCTTTATGTGTATTGAAATATGCGTTGTAGGTTTCTTCAATTGGTACTTTATAATAACCGTTTTCAAACGTAATATTCTTAAGTTCCGTTTGGAATGTTGTGTGACGACAGTGGTCTGACCAATAAGTATCTAATACGCGGATTTCCGTCATTGACGGATTTCTTTTTTCTTCAGTTTTAAAATAATTTTGAATATGGAGGAAATCTTTAAATGTCATTGCTAAATTTAAAGATTTATATAAATCATTTAACTCTACTTCTGACATTTCTATAAAACTGTCAAATACAATTACGTCAGCAGGTTCGTCAAATTGTACAATTAACGTAGTTGGAATTTCAGCATTTGCTTCCCTTGAGTCTACAGGATTGATACAATTTGCTTTAATTCTTTCCTTTTCTTCCTCTGACAGTTTACCTGAAATTACATATGTAGTAGCAGTACGAATAATAGGTTCTTCGATTTCGTTTAGAAGCTTTACACACTGCTCTGCAGAATCAGCTCTTTGATCGAATTGTCCAGGAAGGTATTCTACAGAAAAAACAAAATCATCTGCTTCTTTTGGAAAATCTGTTTCATACAGGATGTCCACCGGCGGTTCAGAAAATATCGTTCCCTTGGATTTTTCATAAGTTTCTTCTGATAAATTTTCAATATCATAGCGAATCAGAACCCTTACGCTCGCTACCTCACAAATTCCAAGGTAACTATTAATTTCATCGCTTAATTCTTTTGCTTTAACAGCAAATGGGGCCTTCTTTTCCACATAAACTCTTCTGACGTTCATAATGTCCTCCGTATTCATTTGCATTTTTACTGGTGTAACTTTCACTGGATAACTCCAGTGAAAGATCTTTTTTATTATAACACTGTTTTCACTTCTGTGGCAATAGGACTTCAAACAGTTTTCGACTAAAATCAGAGCCAGAATTGGACAGCGTGATAAATTTTATAGTACACTTCTGGATTCCCCTCCATTAATGTACGGCTTCCACGGGTAAATAAAGTTAATACATTATAAAGAATTGAGAGGGTAAATCCATATTGAAATAGAGGAATGACAACGGAGGTTGGATACTTATCCTTCCGCTCAAAAACGGCTAAAATTAATATCGTAGCTCCTAAAAACAAGGCGAATGCAAAGTCAGAAAAATATCTCTGTAATAACCCAGCCATTTGTGCATCTACGATGGGTAATGTAAGACCAATACCAATTGTGCAAAGCGTAAATGCATACATTT
This sequence comes from Lachnospiraceae bacterium, assembly GCA_047242405.1. Taxonomy (GTDB): domain Bacteria; phylum Bacillota; class Clostridia; order Lachnospirales; family Lachnospiraceae; genus Fimimorpha. Next base: position 24,432 of record JBKTKK010000009.1, read on the forward strand.
TTTTCTCTTTTAAAATGTCTTTAAATTTCCCGACAAAGAAAACAATAAACAAAATAAGGTTTGTTGTGAAAATACCGCCAAAGGTAGTTTCTCGAATTGTCACACCTAAATAGCTATTTTCAAAATTTGTGCCCACTATGAATGGAAAACGGGCTACCATATTAGGCGGCTGGAATAAGTACGTGAAAATTGCTAATCCAATTCTACCAGGTACAAATCCTCTTTTTGTCATATCATTTGTTGTCAGGTTATAATTTGCCCCAAAGTCAACAACAGAACCAAATCTCGCAAAATTATAAGCCATAAGAAGAGCGGCGACGATGATATATGGAAGACAAAAACAAATGGTTTCTTTTATACTCTTTTTTGAGAATAATGTACGCTCTTTAAACACGTGATTAAAAAAGAGTGGAATTGCAAGGAAGGAAAATAAGAGGAGTTGAGGTCGACATCCGGCAACTAATGCCATACATAAGGATCCAATCAATAAATACCACTTATTTAATTCCTTCGTTTCATCTGCTTTAAACCAACAATACATACCTAAGACAGTAAACATAAGCCCACCTGCAATTGGAATTGCATACAAATCGGCATGGGTAATTAAAAAGAGGAACCCGCCGCCAAAAGTAGTCATTACACTTAACATTAAATATACGAAAAATGGTGTCTTTGAAAACCATCTTTTAATTATTTGACTTATAAGCCCAAAAACACCGGCAATACTAGGTATCAAAAATAGAAAAACAGCCAAGAAGTTTGGCATATCCTGTCCTGTAGCCAAATAATATGGAATATAGAAAAGGACAACTGGAACAACACCAAAGTAAACATAATACTTTCCATTGAAATATGCCGTATCCCAGGCAGCATAGTCTCCAGAATCATCCATAACTTCATCGCGATAATTTGTATCATAAGGATTGGACATTTGTATTAAAGATTCTGGTACCTCTTTATCCAAATAAAGCTGACCATTTAGCATACTTCTTGCTAGTTGTTGGTATTGCTTATGGTGCGAAATATTTGTATTTAAATAAGTAGGATTCCATATTAGGAAAAGCGAAAAGAAAAGCATTAAAACAAAAACAACTCCTGCTGTAACAAGATATTGATTTTTGCTATCCCTATACACATGACGATAAAAACCACTATCCTTCTTTAGAACACTCCATAAAACCATAGATCCCGAAAGAACGAAAAATCTTATAATTGATAAAGACAAGGGTTCCTTTACGTTAATCTTTATGGCATTTACTCGTACAATTTTTTCACTGTCCAAATTTAAGTCTAACTTTATTTTCTCGGATTTTCCACTTAAGTTAAACTTTAAGTATTTCGTTTTTTCTACGTTATGAACAATATTTCTGCTGGTAATTCGATTATATAATTTATTTGCCTCATCGGTAATTGAAAACTTAACTTCAATACTACCATCCTTCGTGTATATCGGATCGACGATTTCAAGATCCAGATACATATTATTCACTTTTTCATTAATATCTAATATCTCTATCGTCTGGTTGCCATTGTCTAATACTTCATAATCACCACCTGCTAATTTAAGTCCATTTCCTGTAACATAATTTTGGCTTAAATCGATCTCTTTATAATCCATAGAGGAATAATAATGATAATTAAAGGCAAACAACTCCAAAAGAAATGAAACGAGCAGGATAAAGGCAATTTTTATCACCCATTGTTTCTTACAATTCAAATATTTTTTTTGCAATTCAAGGAATACAATAAGAATATCGTAAAAAAGAATAAGCATGATACAAAATAATATTTTCTTTCCGAAATATGCCATTGTAAGGCTTTCCTGAAATAATAGGGGAACCCCTATAAAAAGCATAGCTATGTTTAGCAATGCATAACATCGATAGCGCCCGCTAAACAATATGTCTTTTTTCCATATCTTTGCATCTTTCGCTATCGCACCATTGGTTAAATATGAAAAAATCCCCCCGATTAGAATTAAATTTAATACTGCTGCGAATCCTAAAAAAATAATCATAATCAATATATCCGCCTGCGGATTCCTCCCTTTCTTTTACTTTTTAAAGCGGATATTCCCAATCCGCTTTACGAATGCTCATAACCGCATAGCTGTTCCATCGCTTGTCGGTCAAGTAGTTCAATTATAACTTTATATTCCTTGATACGCAACTATTCAATTTCTTACATTAATGCAAATTACGAATCGGATAGGCAAAGCAAGGTCCTCCTACAAAAAAACGGCGTGACAAACTCTGCCACAGCCGAATTTTAAAGTGGGTTACTGTGAAATTGCATCTAGAGCCATTTTCATCAGTGCTTTTACCTCTTCTTCTTCCATCTTTAATTCTTTCGCCACCTCATCTACGG
>JBKTKK010000010.1:0-25797 GCA_047242405.1 Lachnospiraceae bacterium
ATGGATCGTATATGTAAAGAAAGACAGATCGAAATTATAGGTGGCCATACGGCGGTATCCGGTGCAATTAAGAAACCGATTTTATCCATTACAGCTATTGGAAAACGAAACGAAAAGAAATGGGAAAGGACACGCCCAAATCAAGATATTATTGTAACAAAATTCATAGGATTAGAAGGTTGCGGTTTATTGGCTATAAAAAAGGAAGAAGAGCTAGCTACCCGTTATTCACATGATTTCTTAAATAGTGCAAAAAAGTTTTTGGATTATCTGTCAATTATACCAGAGGCCGCAGTTGCTGGTCGCTATGGTGCGACAGCTATGCATAACGTTTCAGAGGGGGGAATCTTTGGCGCTCTCTGGGAAATGATGGATGGTGCCGGAACCGGTATGGAAATTGATTTGAAATCCATTCCTATCCGACAGGAGACCGTAGAGATTTGTGAATTCTTTGATTTAAATCCATATCAATTGCTTTCCGGTGGCGCTTTGCTAATAACCGCTGATAAGGGACAAGAATTAGTAAAGGAGTTACAAAAGAGGGGATTCCAGCAACAATAGTGGAAAAACAACAGCAGGCAAGGATCGAGTAATTCGAAATGAAGAGGAAGAACGCTTTTTAGATTTGCCAAAAATGGATGAAATATTTAAAACAGGATTAATGTAATTGAACGGAATCAACCTGTGATAGCGGCTAGAGGGTTATAAATAGGCAGTAGAACAGATTGGAAATATAGGATTGATTTGTTAAATGGAGGCAGAATGGAGGAAATGATGAAGGAAAAAATTTTAGCAATTATTGAGAAGAATAGCAGGATTAATGTTCATGACCTTGCTGTTTTATTGGGGGAAAGTGAGATCGCAGTTGCCAATGCCATTGGTGAAATGGAGCGTGATAACGTTATCTGTGGATACCATACATTAATTAACTGGGATAATACGTCAGAGGAAAAGGTAGTAGCTTTGATTGAGGTGAAAGTGACTCCACAGCGTGGAATGGGATTTGATAAAATTGCAGAAAGAATCTATAATTATAGTGAGGTAAATGCCTGCTACTTAATGTCAGGTGCATTTGACTTTACAGTCATCTTAGAAGGAAAGACGATGCGTGAAGTAGCGCAATTCGTTTCAGATAAATTAGCAACACTCGATGCTGTTTTAAGTACGGCAACACACTTTGTTTTAAAAAAGTATAAAGACCATGGAACAGTCCTTGCACAAGAAAATAAAGATGAAAGGATGTTGGTGACGCCTTGAGAAATCCATTATCAGATAAAGTCTTATCAATCGAACCCTCAGGCATTCGTAAGTTTTTCGACATTGTTAGTGAAATGAAGGATGCCATATCTTTAGGGGTAGGGGAACCAGATTTTGATACCCCATGGCACATACGTGAAGAAGGGATATATTCCTTAGAGAAGGGTCGAACATTTTATACTTCTAATGCAGGTTTAAAGGAACTAAAAGAAGAAATATGCCGTTATTTAGAGCGTCGTGTTCAAGTAAGCTATGACTTTGATCATGAGGTATTAGTAACAGTCGGCGGTAGTGAGGCAATTGATCTGGCCATAAGGGCTATGATTAATCCTGGAGAGGAAGTTCTTATTCCACAGCCTAGTTATGTCTCCTATCTTCCATGTGTTGTTTTGGCAGATGGTGTACCTGTTGTTATTGAACTAGAGGAAAAGGATTGCTTTAAATTAACAAAAGAGAAGCTTTTAGCTTCTATAACGGATAAAACAAAAATTTTAATAATGCCATTTCCAAATAACCCAACAGGGGCAATTATGGAGAAGGAAGAGCTAGAAGAGATTGCCAAAATAGTTGTAGAAAAGGATTTGTTTGTCGTTTCAGATGAAATATATTCGGAACTTACATATGATCGTGACCATGTTTCCATTGCATCATTACCAGGGATGAGAGAACGTACAATATTAATTAATGGATTTTCAAAATCTTATGCAATGACAGGTTGGCGTCTTGGTTATGCCACTGGACCAAGGCAAATTATTGAGCAAATGGTAAAAATACATCAGTTTGCTATTATGTGTGCACCGACAACGAGTCAGTATGCGGCAGTTTCTGCGTTAAGAGACGGTGACGAAGACGTAGCTATGATGCGTGAATCATATAATCAGAGAAGAAGATATTTGCTTCATGAACTAAGAGATATGGGGTTGGAATGTTTTGAAGCCCATGGGGCATTCTATGTATTTCCAAGTATAAAGCGATTTGGAATGACAAGTGAGGAATTTGCCACGCGCCTACTTGAGGAGGAAAAAGTGGCAGTTGTTCCAGGCACTGCTTTTGGTGAATGTGGCGAGGGATTCATTCGAATTTCCTATGCATACTCACTGGAAAGTTTGAAAAAAGCATTGGACCGGGTAAGAAATTTTATTAGCCGTTTAGATGAAAAGAAGGGAAGTTGAAACATTGAATATTATACTACATGAGCCAGAGATTCCAGCGAATACTGGAAATATTGGGCGTACTTGTACTGCGACAGGGACAAGTCTTCATTTAATTGAGCCATTAGGTTTTAGAATAAATGAAAAAGAATTAAAAAGAGCAGGTCTGGATTATTGGGACAAGTTAGATGTCCATATATATAGCAGTTTTTCTGATTTTTTAGAAAAGAATCCGAATGCAAAAATATATATGGCAACTACAAAGGCGCATAAAACTTATACAGAAGTGAGTTATGATCCAGATAGTTTTATTATGTTTGGGAAAGAGAGCGCTGGTATTCCAGAGGAAGTTTTAGTGGATTATGAGGATACTTGCATTCGTATTCCAATGAATAAAGAAATACGTTCTTTAAATCTTTCAAATTCAGTGGCAATTGTGTTATATGAAGCGTTGCGACAAAATGGTTTTGGAAATATGGAGCGAAGTGGAAATCTTCATCACCTTCATTGGAACCACGAATAAATAAGGCAGGGGAATGGTTATAAAATTGACCATTCCCCTGCTTTTATTTTTTTCCCTCTCTTTGCATGGGCAAAGAAAAGATAAACTCTGTTCCTACCCCTTCGGTACTAATTACGTCGATATTTTCATTATGAGCCAGTATGATTTCTTTTGTAATGGAAAGGCCTAGCCCAGTTCCTTTTTTATCCTTGCCCCTAGAAGGATCTGTTTTATAAAATCGATCCCAAATTTTTTTCAGACTTTCCCTAGGAATGCCAATTCCATGATCTTTAACTGATATAAAGACCTTTTCATGGTGCGAATACGTTTCAATATTAATGGAAGAATCGGGGAGACTAAATTTAATCGCATTATCAATTAAATTATACAGTACTTGCTGAATCTTACCCATATCAGCATATACAAGTTGTTCCCGCGAAGAAAAAGTAAGGTCAAAGGTGATCTTTTTATCCATACATCGTCCTTCAAAAGTGGCTAGTATCTTTTTAATAATGTGATTAATGTCAAAGTTGGTACAATCCAGATAAGTTCCTTTTTGATCAAAGGAATTTAAGGTTAATAAACTTTGTGTAAGTTTATTTAACCTAGTAGTTTCGTCCAGTACAATTTTTAAGTACCGTTCATATCCTTGGGGAGGAATGGTACCATCTAACATTGCTTCAATGTACCCTTTAATAGAAGTTAGGGGTGAACGAAAGTCATGAGAGACATTCGCTACAAATTTATGTTGATCTTCTCCAATGCTATTTAATTGCTTTGCCATATAAGATAAGGTAGCAGAAAGATAACCAATTTCATCATGGCTGTGGATATCAGCGTCATAGGTTAAATTTCCAGCAGCATATTCATTTGCAGCATAGATAATTTTTTTTAGTGGGCGGTGAACGGCAAAGCGAAAGATAATAAGCAAAATAAGAGATAGGCCAAATATACCAACTAAAGTTAAGTAGGATAAGTTTAAAACTCGATCACGCAAATTTAAAATATCGTCACATGGCACATGGAGAATGACATAGCCATAGTTATGGAAGTTGTTTGTTAAGGGGGCAAAAACACTTAACGTATCATCGGGAAAAAGAGAATAAAAATCCCCGATCATATAGTAAGGTCTTTCCCCTTGCGTATCTGTAGCATCAAATCCAGTTATCACATCTTTACTTATTTCATGTTCTTTATTCGTATTGTATGAAATTTTTCCATCTCGGTCTAACACCCATATTTCTGTATCCAGCGCAAGGGATAGGGCATCAAGTTGTGGAGCGAGCATAGTGAGGTTATATGACTTATTATAGGCATTAGAAATGTTATTGGCTGCTTCATAAAGTTTGTCAATTTGCTCATTTAGTATCTTGCGATAGACTACGTTAGCGCCAAATGTGGCAATTAATATAAAGCCAAGGAGACCAAAAATAACATATCCCATTATAAATTTACTATAAAGGGATTTTCTCATCGTTTCACCTCAAACTTATATCCAATCCCCCAAACGGTAGTAAGAGACCAGCTCGGATTATCTTTAATCTTTTCTCGCAGACGTTTAATATGTACGTCTACAGTCCTGGTGTCTCCAATATATTCATAGCCCCATATATGGTCTAAAAGTTGCTCTCTTGTAAATACCTGATTTGGAGAAGAGGCCAAGAAGTATAAGAGCTCTAGTTCCTTTGGCGGCATTTCAATGGAGTGCCCCATATACAAGACAGAGTAATTCGTTAAATTTACAATAAGGTCGGGATATTCGACATAATCTCCTTTTTCTTTTGGCTTAGTAGGTACAGGTGCTGCTACAGGCTGAAAGCGGCGTAAAACAGCTTTTACTCTTGCCACGAGCTCTTTCGAATCGAATGGTTTGATCATATAATCATCCGCTCCCAATTCGAGCCCGAGAACTTTATCGAAAATCTCACCTTTTGCAGAAAGCATGATAATAGGAATGCTAGAATCCTTTCTCACTTCTCTGCAAACTTGATAACCATCCATACCAGGAAGCATTAAATCTAATAAAATTAAGTTTGGGCTGAATTCGGAGATGGCAGCCAGTGCTGCCTCTCCATCATACTCAATTCTTGTTTCAAAGCATTCTTTCATAAGGTATAAAGAAATAAGCTCTGCAATATTTTCATCGTCATCTACAATTAAGATACGTTGTTTTTCCATAATCTCCTCCTCCATTTGGGAAACGGTTATTTAAATTCTACAATTGTAACACCGGTATCGCCTTCCCCAAAGTTACCTAGCCGATAGGATTTTACATATTTTAATTTTTTCAGATGGCTGTGGACACCGTTTCGAAGAGCACCGGTTCCTCTACCGTGTACGACTCGTACCTGTGTTAAGTGTGCCAAGTAGGCATCATCCAAATATTTATCTAATACAGAAAGAGCATCATCTACCGTTTTTCCAATGAGATTTACTTCAGGTGAAACATAGGTTGATTTGGCCATTTTCATACTGCTGGAACTGCTTCTCTGTTTCGTAACGCCGGTACCAGATACAGTAGGCTCGTCGATTTTTTCGATGTCCTTCAGGTTAACTTGAGATCTTAATATTCCCATTTGTACAAATAAATCCCCCTTTGCATTGGGAAGAGAACTAACCGTTCCTTTAAGATTCATAGACAAAACTTTAACGGCGTCGCCTAGGCGCAATTCTTCTGGTTTAATTGCTTTTTTCTTTGAAACCTTTGGTTTAATCGCTAGATTGGAATTGACTTTATCTAATTTGTTACGTAATCGAGCACGCTCCTCTTCCAGCGATTTATTCAGATTGCTATCGGCTGTTTTCTTGTTAATAATTTTAATGGTCTCATCAGCAAAATCTTTCGCTTCTTGTAAAATCCCCTGTGCTTTTTCATTGGCTTCTTTTAGGATACGCTCTTTTTGCGAATCTAAGCGCTCATATTTTTCTTCTAATTTTTTCTTTAGGTCTTCGATTTCTTGTTTGTACTTTGCGATTTCCAATTGTTCTTTTTCAATGGTAACTCTAGATTCTTCTAGGCTAGAGATTACATCTTCGAAACTTTCTTTCTCTGAATCAATTTGTTTTCTCGCTTCGTTAATAATAAAATCTGGAAGTCCAAGTTTTTTCGAAATGGCAAAAGCATTACTTTTTCCTGGGATTCCAATTAAAAGTCGATAAGTCGGGCGCAATGATTGGACATCAAATTCACAACACGCATTCTCTACGCCTTTTGTGGAGAGGGCATAGATTTTCAATTCACTGTAATGGGTCGTAGCCATTGTGCGGATCTTCATATTATGGAGAAAAGACAACACGGCAATTGCTAAGGCTGCACCTTCCACTGGATCAGTTCCAGCACCTAATTCATCGAAGAGTACTAAGGAATCAGAATCTGCTTTGTCCAGGATAGAGACAATATTTGTCATATGGGAGGAGAACGTACTTAAGCTTTGTTCAATACTTTGTTCATCTCCAATATCCGCATATACTTCCTTAAATAGACTAAGTTCAGATCCATCAAATGCGGGTATATGAAGTCCAGCCTGTCCCATTAAGGTAAAAAGTCCAACGGTCTTTAGAGATACAGTTTTACCACCGGTATTCGGACCAGTTACAATGAGTAAGTCAAAAGTTTTTCCTAAATGTATGTCAATAGGAACAACCTTTTGGCGATCGAGTAAAGGATGACGGCCTTTCTTAATGTTGATATATCCATGGGTATTAAATTTGGGTTCGCTACCTTGGTAGTGGCGAGAAAGCATTGCTCTTGCAAATATAAAATCTAACTTTGATAAGATGTTAAAATCGTCGCTTATACTTTCGGTATATTCTGCTGCCATGTTGCTAAGGTCAGCTAAGATAACTTCAATTTCTTTTTGCTCTTTTAATTCGAGTTCCCGTATTTCATTGTTTAATTTAACAATAGCCATGGGTTCGATAAAAACGGTAGATCCAGAAGAACTTTGATCATGAACCATACCAGATACTTGACTACGATATTCTTGTTTTACCGGTATACAATAACGACCGTTTCGCATAGTTATGACACCGTCTTGTAAATAGGTTCGAGACGCATTCATAATGGATACCATCTGTGAATGTACGCGGTCTTTTGTAGCACGCATATTTCGGCGGATGGATTTTAATGTTGGACTTGCATCGTCGTTAATCTCATCTTCAGATAAGATGCATCGTTCAATCTCTTTATTAAGTGGCGTTAACGGTTCGATGGAGTCAAATAACTCATCTAGGCTATCGCGCCTTTCGTCACTTGGATCACGACGGCCATATGTTTTGGCACGGTTTGCAGTTTTCAAAACAGAACTGATATTTAATAATTCCATGATTCCAAGAGTGCTACCGACAGATAAGCGCATAAGCGAGTCGCGAATGTCTCGTGTTCCAGAAAAAGAAATGCTCCCTTTTTGATAAATGCGGCTTAATGCATCGCTTGTCTGGCTTTGTGCTGATAAAATATCATCCATATCACTCATTGGTACAAGACTTCTACACTGCTCTTTCCCGGAGGGTGTGGATGCATATTCGGCTAACATATCTATTATTTTATAAAATTCTAATGTTTTTAGTGCTTTTTCATTCATAACGAACACCTGAAATACCGCATGTCTTCCTGCAGTATTGCCACATAGAGTATAAGCTGAAAGAATTTTGTGGCACCTTTCTGTTGCATATTTTCCTTTCAGTCAAACTACAGATATTGCTTTTGGATTCTGTAGGGTACAATACCCCACATTACAGTTACCATTATACACGATTTTTATTTGATTTTAAAGGAAAAAATTGTTTTGTACAAAGAAAATCTATTTTTGAAATGGTTTGTAAAATTCCCAATCCCATTGAAATTTATTTACTTTTTTGCTGTTTTCCTTTATAATAGTAAATAAGTGGGTTTTTATAAGGACAGATATACTTTGTAAGGCGCAAAGGAGAGGGCTGTATGGCGGATAAAAATATACAGGATCAGGATTCAAAGGAATATATCCGAGAAAAAATCATAAAACCTCCACAAAGCAGATGGAAGCTAATAAAAAAAATACTATCTGCTATATTTCTGGCGGTTATTTTTGGGGCGGTTTCTGGAGCTGTTTTTGCCATTGTAAGTCCATGGATAAAAAGTGTACAAGGTGAGGGCGAGGACTATTCAGTCATAAATGTAACAATACCAAGGGATAGTGTGACACCTCCAGAAGAAACAAATAGTATAGAACCAACAGAAGTGGCTACGACAGAGCCCTCTAAATGCAATGATGAAGTTGGATCCATAGTTGAGTCTATGCTTGATGAAAAGGTATGGAGTACAGATAGTATAAAACAATTTCAAAGATCTGCTTATTCCGTATATCAATCAGCACAAAAATCTTTGGTTTCTATTTCTGTTATTACACAGAAGAAGGACTTATTTGATAATCCAATTGAAAATTCTGGGCAAGCCTTTGGGTTAGTAGTAGCAACAGAGCCAAATATTATTATATTAACAAAAAACAGTATGTTAGCAGACGCAACATCGCTTATTGTGTCAATAGGAAAAGCAGATGTAGGTGCACAAATTAGATGTGTAGATAAAGTTACTGGCATTGCTGCAATTGAGGTGGATGTTGCAGCTGTGCCTTCGGATGACTTGGATAAAATAAGTGCTGCAGTTTTGGGCAATTCCTATACAGCAAGTTTAGGAGAGCCCGTTATCTTAGCTGGAAGCCCATTAGGGTTTACCAATTCGATGGCTTATGGTTATGTCTCCTACATTAACAAAAATGTTTCAGTACCTGATGCCAATTACCGGATTATTTATACAGATGTACCCTCTGCATCAGATGGGGGTGGAATACTATTAAATTTAGAGGGGCAAATCATCGGATGGATTGATGATAGTTATAAGAGTAGTAGCTTACAAGGGATTACGGCTGCAATCGGAATATCAGAGTTGAAATATTTAATTGAAGATATGATTGCTGGAACGGGTACAGCATATTTAGGTATAACAGGTAGTGATGTTACGAAAGAAATATCAGGAGAGACTGGAAAACCACAAGGGGTCTATGTTACAAACCGCCAGGAAGATACTCCGTCCTACAATGCAGGAATACAAAATGGTGATATTATCACGCAAATAGGCGAAAAGGAAATATCAAATATGATTGATGTTCAGAACGCATTGGACGAGGCAGTAGCAGGTTCAATCACAACAATAACTGTGATGAGGGAAGGTCGAGATGGATTTAAGGAAATTTCTTTTCAACTAAATCTAGGTGACCGACTCAAGTAAAAAGAAGAAAACATAAAGGTACGTATTTAGAAGGGACATAAAAATGAAATATATTCAAGATTTGCGGGAAGGTGAAAGAATTTCCCAAATTTATCTTTGCAAGAATAAAACAACTGCGACAACAAAGATGGGAAAAAATTATTATTCACTCATACTACAGGATAAGACAGGTACCGTTGATGCAAAAGTTTGGGAATTAAATGGGGGAATCGATCATTTTGAAACGATGGATTTTATCCAAGTGGATGCAGAGGTTACCTCTTTTGCAAGTGCAATCCAATTAAATGTTAAGAGAATCCGCAAGGCTAGAGAAGGGGAATATATTTCTACCGATTTTTTCCCTACTTCAGATAAGGATATTGAAGAGATGTACAAGGAACTTGTCCATTATGTAAATCAAATTAAGGGTGAAAAAATGCATCAATTGGCTGCAAGTTTTTTCATTGATGATGTTGCCTTTGTGAAGAAATTTAAAGAACATTCAGCTGCAAAAACTGTACATCATGGATTTATTGGAGGACTTTTGCAACATACGTTAGCGGTAACAAAGCTATGTGATTTTTACTGCACACAATATCCAATTTTAAATCGTGATTTATTGATTGCGTCTGCACTTTTTCATGATATTGGAAAAATGGAAGAAATTTCTGATTTTCCTGAGAATGATTACACAGATGATGGTCAATTATTAGGGCATATTGTAATTGGATGTGAAATGGTTGGAGAGCAAATTCGACAAATTCCAGGTTTTCCAAAAAAATTAGCTTCTGAATTACGCCATTGTATCCTAGCACACCACGGTGAATTTGAGTATGGATCACCGAAGAAGCCGGCAATTATTGAAGCGCTTGCACTTAGCTTCGCAGATAATACCGATGCAAAGATTCAACTTTTAACAGAGGCATTAAACGGATCAAACTCAAATGACTGGCTAGGGTTTAATCGCCTAATGGAGAGTAATATTAGACGTTCTTCTGGACCAGAGAAGAATTTAAAATAGTGTAGAAGACGCTTTTCGTGGTTATGCTTATATAGAGGTTTGAATACAAATGCGACGAGTAGGTGGGGAGAATAAGATAGATATCTATTTTATTTTCCCTTCTGTCTATTTTGAAGAAAATACAGGAATGGTGTTAACGTATGAGTAAAAAAGGGAAAAAACAGTCAACAAATATAAAAGAATGTGTTGTTAAAAAAGATGATATTATAAAAATTAAGATTGAAGATATGAATACCGAAGGAGAAGGAATCGGAAAAGTAAATGGCTATACGCTCTTTGTAAAGGATGCCATTATAGGTGATGTGATAGAAGCTAAGGTGATGAAGACGAAAAAGACCTACGGTTTTGCTCGGTTAATGAATATTTTAGAACAATCGCCGGACAGAATTGAACCACCTTGCCCAATTGCAAGGCAATGTGGTGGCTGCCAAATTCAGGCTATGCGCTATGAGGCTCAACTTGAATTTAAACGAAATAAAGTGAAAAATAACTTGGAGAGAATCGGAAAGTTTGAAGACGTGGAGGTTCTACCGGTTCTTGGTATGGAAGAACCATGGAGATATCGCAACAAAGCCCAGGTGCCAGTTGGGAGAAATAAGGAAGGTGAAATTATTACTGGATTTTATGCAGGTAGAACCCATGCAATTATTGACCAAGATGATTGCTTGTTAGGACCGACAATAAATAAAGAGATTATTCATATGGTGAAGGAGTTTATGGATCAATATGGAATTCCTCCTTATTATGAAGAAACACATATGGGATTAATTCGCCATATTTTAATTCGTCAAGGATTTACGACTGGCGAAGTTATGGTTTGTCTAATTATTAATGGGAGAAAGTTGCCAGAAAGTAAAAAGCTAGTCGAAAGATTATTAACAATACCGAACATAAAAAGTATATGCTTAAATATTAACATGGAAAGAACAAATGTTATTTTAGGTAGAGAAGTTGTTAACTTGTATGGAGATGGGTTTATTACCGATTATATCGGAAATGTTAAGTACCAAATTTCACCGCTATCATTTTTCCAAGTAAACCCGATACAGACACAAAAATTGTACGAAACAGCCCTTACTTATGCGGGATTAAGTGGAACGGAAACCGTTTGGGATGTGTATTGCGGAATTGGTACTATATCCTTGTTCCTCGCTCAAAAAGCAAAAAAGGTATATGGAGTGGAAATAATAGAAGCGGCAATTGCAGATGCGAAGAACAATGCATCCTTAAATGGGATTAAAAATGTGGAATTCTATGTTGGTAAGGCAGAAGAAGTATTGCCACAAAAGTATGAGGAAGGAATAAAGGCAGATGTTATAGTTGTAGACCCTCCTCGAAAGGGCTGTGAAGTTGAAGTATTGGAAACCATCGTAAAGATGAATTCCAAACGGGTTGTATACGTCAGCTGCGATTCTGCAACATTAGCGAGAGATTTAAGATGGTTAGTGGAGCATGGGTATGAATTACAAAAAGTACAGCCGGTGGATATGTTTGGTATGACTGGACATGTGGAGACCGTCTGTTGTCTACAAAGGGTAGATTTGTAGAAATCCTCGGGTTTACGCACGTAATCTCGATAGCTATGGAACTGGACTTGATTTCTTCAACGGACAATTATACGCGGTTGATAATGGAACAGGTAAGTTTTGGATTTTAGATGTAGCAGCGGATGGTAAATTAAGCTTTGCAAATGGCTTTTCAGATGGAAAACGCGTGCGCTTCCAAAAAGATGCTGAGAATGAAAAAGCAGCAAGTCCTGACGCAGAAGGTATCACGGTAGATGGGGATGGATATGTTTATCTTGCCTGTGAAAGAGACAACTCTGCAAAAGGGGTGAATTACAATACAATTTTAAAGGTAGATCCAAAAGCGGAAGGAACAGATCTTATTGCGATGCAGGAATGGAATTTAACAGAGTCGCTTCCACAAGTTTCTGCAAATATGGGTATGGAAGCAGTCGAATGGGTTGCAAATGCAGAAGTAGAAGGCAAGTTATTTGATCAGAATACAAATGCAGCATTTGATAGTAGCAAGTATACAAATGCAGTTGCAAACGGTGTATTCTTTGTAGCCTTAGAGGATAATGGACATGCATATGCTTGTGTACTAAATACGGACGGGAGCGTAGTGCAGATTGCAGACATTGACAGTAAATTGGCGGTGCAATGGCGCTTGATTATGATACATAACGATGTACTCTGGGTAGCGGCTGATAATGGATACAATAACATGGCAGCGAATATTTCTTTCACAGGAGAAGCTGAAACGAATGTAGTCCATGTAAAACCACCAAGTAGTGTGGATGTGATACTCAACTACGAAGGGTTTGCCATTGCAGAAGCAGAGTACGCAGTAAATGGAACAAGAGCAGTATATCGTTTCCAAGATGGTGTAACGACAGGTTCCCTCCTTATTGGCAGTGTTGCACATAGGGATGCGAGTGACGATACAACACCTCCGGCAGATGAAGATGAGGAAAATACAAATCCTCCTACAGATGAAGAAGAAAAAGCACCAGAGAACAATGTGGAAGAATCTGGTAATAATGATAATAACGGCGAAACTGACACAAGAGTAGAAGCTCCACAAACAGGGGATGACACAAATGTCATTTTCTATGTAATTGTTATAATGTTGGCAACTGCATTCATTGCATACAGAATCAAAAAGAACAGTATTGCTTCGTGGGAAAAATATTAAAGTCGATAAGAATGATGTTAATAGGACAATGTTGTAGTTTGCAATATTGTCCTGTTTTTGTATTGGTATCGCAGATTCTGTTCAACAGTATACTTATGCTGCATATGATAAAAGGATAGCAATCATAAGAAGGAGTATTTATGGAACGAGCAGTACAGTTGGAGAAGGCAGCTGAGGCGGTCAGCAATGCCAGTATGGCGTGTCCAAGAATTTATCAGTTACCACCGAAAGAGGGAAGAGAAGTATTAGAAAGAGCACAGGATACACCGGTTTATATGTATCCAGCTCAGATAGAATCAACAATGGTAATGACCAATCGCTGGGGGCGAATACCTGTCTATGTTGTAAAACCGGAAAATGTTTGCAACCCGGTTAATGTTATTTATTATATACATGGAGCTGGCTGGGTTTTTGGAAGTTTTCATACCCATGAAAAGTTAGTTCGAGAATTGGCAGCACGGACTGGATGTATTGTTGTATTTCCAGAGTACAGTCGTTCACCAGAGGCAAAGTATCCTGTTGCGGTAGAGCAGTGTTATTCAATTCTTTGTATGATTCAAGACATTGTTTCCCAAGCAGGCTGTGTTATGAATCCAGATACGTTGACAGTGGCAGGCGACAGTGTAGGTGGGAACTTAGCAATAGCTATGACATTGTTATCGAAATTTAGAAAGGGACCGATAATTCAAAAGCAGTTATTGTATTATCCGGTCACGGATGCCTGTTTTGACACAGAATCCTATTGTCTGTTTGCAGAAGATTATTATCTTTATCGAGAACAAATGAAGTGGTTCTGGGATCAGTATACGAGATCGTTAAGGGAAAGAAATCAAATTTTTGCTGCGCCTTTACGCGCAAATACTAACCAGCTTCAGGGTCTGCCAGAAGCAATGATATTAAATGGAGAGGCCGATGTGTTGCGTGATGAAGGGGAGGCCTATGCTCGAAAACTTAGGGCAGCAGGGGTAGCGGTGACTGCAGTCCGTTTTCAGGCGATTATACATGATTTTGTGATGCTTCATGCCCTAGATAATACAAACGCATGTCGAGCAGCCATGGATCTTTCTACAGGGTGGATTTGTAAAATAAATAATAACATAAATAATAACATAAAATGCGACTGTTTTTGTTGATTTAATAAATAAGCCTTCTATGGAAATAATTCATAGAAGGCTTATTCGCTATTTCAAGATATTTATGATAAAATATGTCTATGAAAAATTATTCAAATCCGTAAGTGAAAATAAAGATTGGAGGATATTGTGGATATTAGAGCATATAAATCGAATGATTGTGGAGAAATAGCAAAACTTTTTTATGAAACGGTGCATGTTGTTAATGCAAAGGATTATACAAAAGAGCAACGAGATGTTTGGGCCAATGGACAAGTTGATTTAGATGAATGGAATAAAACATTTATGGAACATATAACGGTAGTAGCCATAGAAGGAAATAAAATTATTGGATTTGGTGATATGGATGCGAAGGGCTATCTCGATCGTTTGTATGTGCATAAGGATTATCAGAGGAGAGGGGTGGCGACAAGGATTTGTGATACCCTTGAAAATGCAGTGGATGTAAAAAGTTATGAGACGCATGCTTCTATTACAGCAAAGCCATTTTTTGAAAATCGCGGCTATGTCATACAGAAGGAGCAACAGGTAATACGAAGTGGAGTCAAACTAACGAACTATGTAATGAGAAAAAAACGAAGTTTGTAAAAGGAAAGGAGGAAACTATGCAGTGGCAAATAAATTCCCCAGAGCGTTTACGCTATTTATTTTCCATACTTCAAAATCAGGAGGAAGAGATAACAATTACGCGTCTAGCCAGTCTTCATAACGTAGTAAAATCTACAGTCAGCAGAGCTGTGAAAGTGTTAGAAGAAGAAGGCCTTGTTTCCTTAAACCCTTTAAAATTAACTACTTTTGGAACTGAAGTAGTTTCCGATGCATATAAAAACTATACTATATTAACAAGATGGTTGATGCGGTGTTATCAACTTTCTGCTTATAAGGCTTCTAATGATGCTTTAACAATGCTTACTTCATTGTCTCTAGACTTCTTAAATGGAATCTTACAATCCCAGGAGCGTTATGAAGTTTTTAATAATCTAGTTTATCTAAATGGAAAAGATGATTCATGGATTAGAAATTTTAAAGGTGGTGAATATCCAATTAATTTTACTTTTTATCGTGTATTATCAACACAGAACGATTTTTTTTCTATGGCAAACGAAGGCTTTGTTCATAACGGTAAGCTTATTTGTCAAAATGGGCACGGTTTGGTTTGTATTGAGGCAAGAAAAATGGTTGGTAACTCTTTGTTAAAAGGATTAGCCATACAGGGAAAAGCAAAAAAGGTATATTATGAAAATAAGAACTCCTATTACCTGGCTAGAGAAGATGGAAATCATTTTTATATTCCATCTAACTCTTTTATGTGGAAGTACGAAAAGGAGGAAGGGCGAATGAAGGGGTGTATACGAGTGAAGATACAACCTTCCGTGTCGGAGCAGCATATGCCTGATAGCGAAGCTATTTTAGCAGTTGATTTCTAAATGATAATATTTATCAATAACATGTTGCGGATAGGAAACAGCCTAAAGTATAATGTTTTTATTTATAAAATAAAGTTCTATGTGAAAAAAGTGTTGCGTGCAAGAAACAGATAGGGGGATTGTTTTCCCCATCTGTTTATAATAAAGTATCACTTAGGAATGCAGAGGCATTCCTAAAAAAATAATCAGGAGTTAGCGTTTGCTAATTAAGGAGGAGCAGCAGGCATGAACAATAGAGTATTAAAGACCATATATTTAGTTTTAGGTTTTGTTTGTGTAGGATTAGGTGCAATTGGTGTAATTTTGCCCGTGTTGCCTACAACCCCGTTTTTATTATTGGCATCATTTTTTTTAGCAAAAGGTTCAAATCGTTTTCACCAGTGGTTTATTTCTACGAAGCTTTATCAGAATCACTTGGATGAGTTTGTGAAAACAAGGGCAATGCCTCTTAAAACAAAGTGGTGTATATTACTCCCAGCGTCAGCAATGCTCCTAGTGGCATTTATAATATGTCCGATATGGCATGGTAGAGTGCTAATTATTTTTGCCTTTATATTCAAATATTATTATTTCTTCTTCCAAATTAAGACGGTTAAGAAGGGGATGTCTCATATGAAAGAAGAGTCCAAACAGGTAAGGAATAAACGAGAAGAAGAAAAAGCGCTGGTTACTTGATGATACAATATTATTGTAGGAAACATAAACATAGTGATCAAGTTCCATGCGATAATTGTCAAGAGCTTATAAAGTATGCCAACAATCGGGTTGACCGTTGTCCGATGATGGAGACAAAAACATTTTGCAGTAATTGTAAAATTCATTGCTATAGGCCAGAGATGAGAAAAGAGATAAAAGAAGTAATGCGTTATGCGGGGCCAAGAATGTTATTCCATCACCCAGTTAAGGCAATACATCATTTGATTGAAGACAGGAAAGAAAAGAAAGTGGTGAAATTACATGATAAATAAAAGATTACTTAGTTTGGTATCGGAATCGATACATTATGTAAAAAAGACAGTTGTTTGGAATGTTTTAGCGTTAATTATTAATATTTTTATAATTGCTACCGTATCTTTGCTATTGAACAATACACTGGAGGGTAAATTGTCCACAACAAGAATGGCGGTTTCCGCGCTCCTAATCGGTGTTGCGATTATACTACGTATGATTTGCCAGAATAGAAGCGTAAAATCCTCTTATTATGCATCTTGTAATGTAAAAA
This sequence comes from Lachnospiraceae bacterium, assembly GCA_047242405.1. Classification (GTDB taxonomy): domain Bacteria; phylum Bacillota; class Clostridia; order Lachnospirales; family Lachnospiraceae; genus Fimimorpha. The sequence goes on from JBKTKK010000010.1 coordinate 16,658, forward strand.
AGACGCTTCGTGAAAAAATATATCAGAAGTTATTGCGTATGGGAAATGCCTACCAGGAAAAAGTTTCTTCTGCGGAAGTTGTACAGATGGCAGTAGAGGGTGTGGATCAATTAGAAATTTATTTTGGGAAATACTTACCACAGCTATTTTATAGCTTAATCGCGCCTATTTTACTTTTTATAGTACTGGCACCAGTGAATTTTAAGGCGGCAGTCGTATTACTAATATGCGTACCACTCATACCCATCTCCATTGTTGCAGTTCAAAAATTTGCAAAACGTTTATTATCAAAGTATTGGGGCGTCTATACTGGCTTAGGAAATAGTTTTTTAGAAAATCTCCAAGGTTTAACAACACTAAAAATTTATCAAGCCGATGAACGTAAAACAATAGAAATGGATAAAGAGGCAGAAAATTTTAGAAAAATTACGATGAAAGTTTTAACAATGCAGTTAAATTCCATTAGTATTATGGATTTGGTTGCCTTTGGCGGAGCGGCAGTTGGTATCGTAACGGGGATATTAGAGTTTCAAAATGGCAATGTGTCATTTGGTGGTTTGCTTTGCATTATCTTATTATCGTCTGAATTTTTCATACCGCTCCGTTTGCTCGGTTCTTTTTTCCACATAGCAATGAATGGAATGGCTGCTAGTGATAAAATTTTCCGTTTACTAGATATGGAAGAAAGTGGTGGACAGACAGCGCTTATAAATGAAAAAATCACGCCATTCATTTTGAGCATGTGAAATTTTCTTATGACACAACGAGAACGATTCTTAACGACATTACTTTTGATATAAAAGAAAATAGTTTTGTTTCTTTTGTAGGAAAATCTGGTTGTGGAAAAAGTACAATAGCAGGCCTTATTACAGGCGCAAACAAAAATTATTCTGGGAGTATCAAAATAGGTAATGTGGAGTTAAATAAAGTAAATGAGAAGAGTTTAATGGAGCATATTACTTTAGTTACTCATAACGGCTATTTGTTTGCGGGGAGCCTAGAATATAATTTACGAATGGGAAAAAATGATGCATCCGAAAAGGAAATCTGGGATGCACTAGAACGAGTAAACATTCGTCACTTTGTTGAAGAACAAGGTGGCCTATCTATGGAGATAAAAGAAGAGGGCAGTAATTTATCGGGTGGACAAAGACAAAGAATTGTATTAGCTCGTGCACTTTTAAGGAACACGCCTATTTATATCTTTGATGAAGCAACCTCAAATATTGATGTGGAAAGTGAAAATGATATAATGGAAGTTATAAAGAACTTAAAGTCATCCAAGACAGTTCTTCTTATTTCCCATCGTTTAGAAAATGTACGTATGTCAGATGCCATTTTTGTATTGGATAACCAATCAATGATTGAAAGTGGTACACACGAAGAATTATATGAAAAGGATGGAATGTACGCTTCTTTGTATAAGCAGCAAGAGTCCTTAATGCGGTATACAAAAGAGCAAACACAAGAACGAATAAAGGTTAGAAATCGTAACACGGAAGGAAAGGAGGCTTAATATGAAGAGAAGTCCACTGGTTGTAATGGGAAAATTAATTGGTTTAGTAAAGCCTCTAATCGCTTTTATGGTATTGGCTATTATTATGGGCGCAATTGGAAACCTTAGTGCTACTTTTATTACCATATTAGGTAGCATGGGATTGGTAAAGGCTGCTGGTTTTCCAGTGCTTTTATCAATGAAATGGATATTAATATTAATGATACTATTTGGTGTGTTTCGTGGTATTTTACGTTATGCAGAACAGGCATCCAATCATTTTATTGCCTTTAAGTTACTTGCTATTTTAAGGCATAAAATATTTGTTAAATTAAGAAAATTAGCACCCGCAAAATTAGAAGGAAAGGAAAAGGGAAATTTAATATCAATTATTACAAGTGATATTGAATTGTTGGAAGTTTTTTATGCCCATACCATTTCGCCTATTGCAATAGCTATCGTAACCTCTATTTTTATGGTCCTATTTATAGGAAGGTATCACGGGTTGCTTGGTCTTATAGCAGCCGCTGGTTATATTACAATAGGTCTTGTTATTCCAGTTATATTTTCAAAAATTGGGTCTGGAATCGGGCAGCAATACCGCAATGAATACGGCCAATTAAACAGTTTTTTCCTTGATAGTATAAGGGGGTTAAAAGAGAGCATTCAATTTCAAACGGGTGAAAAAAGACTTTATGAAGTAAATGAGCGTACGGATTCGTTAGAAGAAAAGCAAAAAGAACTTAAGAAAATAGAAGGGCTTAATCAATCCATTACAGGAGGTGCTGTTTTATTCTTTTCAATGGCAATGTTGTTTGTATCCTTATTGCTTTTCCAAAATGAAGTGTTGCCATTTCACGTAGTCGTCATTACAACAGTAGCAATGATGAGCTCCTTTGGCCCTACCGTTGCCCTTAGCACGTTATCAAATAACTTATTCCACACAATTGCCTGTGGAAATCGTGTATTAGATATACTAGAAGAAGATCCTGTTGTGGAAGATGTAATAGAAAAACGGGAAGTTACATTTGATGGAGCTTGTCTCAATCAAGTAACCTTTGCTTATGAAAATGAGATCGTTTTAGATAAGGTAAGTGTTGAAATTCCGAAAAATTCCATAATAGGTATTCACGGGAAAAGTGGTTCTGGTAAGTCTACGATGTTAAAACTTCTTATGCGCTTTTGGAAGGCACAAAATGGAGAAGTGGCAATTAGTGGCGTAAATATTAATGAGATTAATACGAGCAATCTTCGAGATATGGAAGCATATGTCACGCAAGAAACACAGCTTTTTAATGATACGTTAGCTGCTAATATCGCAATTGCCAAGCATGATGCAACGATGGATGAAATTATAGAAGCTGCTAAAAAGGCTTCGATTCATGATTTTATTGTAAGTTTACCAAATGGATATGAAACAAAGGCTGGTGAACTCGGTGATCACCTTTCTGGAGGAGAGAGACAAAGAATTGGAATTGCAAGAGCATTTCTTCATGAAGCATCTTTTGTCTTGCTGGATGAGCCAACGAGTAATTTAGATAGTTTAAATGAAGCGGAGATTCTAAAGGCATTAAAAGAAGGGCGGGAGGATAAAACAATTGTATTGGTTTCCCATAGACGTTCTACTTTAAATATTGCAGATACTATTTATGAAATGAACCAAGCCCGTATTTCATAAAGAAGTAAAAAATGGTGCATTTTATTAATAAAATGCACCATTTTTATGTTCTGAATAGAAAAGAAGGAAACGTTTATACTAAAAGTAACTTTAGATTCCTATATAATCTTTTGTAGAAAGAAAGTTAAGTATTTTTCAATTGTGATACCCATTGGTCAATGCTATAATGTTTTACATAAGATAGTAATAAAGGTAATTATAAGATAGATAATAGTTGTTTGTGGTTATAGTTCGAAAGGAGATGGACAAGCTACGTGAAGGCCTATGAAATTAAAGTAAAATTACAAGGGACAGAACCGCTTGTGTGGAGGGAAATAACAATCCCATGTAATGTTAAATGTAAAGATTTGGCCAACATTTTATTAATCGCCATGGGGTGGGAAAATGGAGCAATGTCCCGAATGGATTTTTTCGTTCCGAAATTAAAGTATGAAGAAGAATGTACCCTAGAATATTATCTTGAAAAGTCGAAATGTTTTCTCGCTTATTATGATCTGGGTACTTTTAAAGAGCATAAATGTATGGTTACAAAAGTGATTGAACAATATCCATATTCCTATCCCATGATTAATCAGGCGGTTGGAATGTGCCCTAGTGTTGCAGATAATCAGGCAAATGTGGATTACGATATGCAAAGGGCGAACACTCTGTTAAAGAAATATTTTATTTCTAAAAAAGATTTACGGTCCCCCTTGTTAACGCTTTTTGATGTATTGATGGCGAAAACGGTTGCTGGGTTACGACAAATCGCAAGGGATATTGAACTTGTAGGCTATTCGAAGCTTAGAAAAAAAGATTTGATCAATTTTATCTGTGAAAGATTGCTGGACCATTCTTATTTAAATGAATGTTTTCTATATATGGACCAGGAAGATTACCTCTTATTTGAAAAAGTTGTTCGCGAACCATTATCGATTTATGAAGTGAATAGGCTGGGATTGTATATTGATTGGTTAAAGGAAGGACTTTTTATCTACCAAAATGAGGATAAAATCTATGCAGTAAATGAGTTTAAGGAGTTTTACGAATCGGTTAATTATCCTCATTTTCGAAGGGAAAAAGAGCGTATTAATCAAATTATCATGTATGAAGATGCCCTTTTAAATTTGTATGGTATATGTCCGATTGAACGTTTGGTGGATATTTATAATCGCCATCAAGCGATTGCAGTTGATATGGAAACGGTTTCTACTATAATAGAAAAGTCATTTTTGTATAGAGATACAGGTGCTAAGATTATTAATAATGATTTAGTCCGAATGGACTTTGTAACAAAAAACGCTTATGAACTGCTAAAAAAGGCACAAGATAATAAAAAACGTTATATACCGAAAAAAGAGGAAATTTTATATTTCACTTCTGACCGATTTTTATGGGATACCGTACAGGTAGCAAAACTAAAAATATTTTTAACAAATGATTTAAACTTGCCCAAAGATAAAGCAGACAATATAGGGATTCATATTACGAAGTTAATACATGTTGGGTATGAAATGCGTTACATTTTAACGACATTAGAGCGGAATGGCGTCTTTTTAGAAACGAAAGAGCAGTTAAATATTTTTACGAGCCTATTTATACAAGTATGGAATCATACGAGGATGGTTGCCTTAAATGGATACTCTCCAGAGGAAGTGAAAATTTTAGAAGAGGATACACAATCCAATAAGAAGGATCAAAAAGTATATCCAAATGCGCTTTGCCCATGCGGGAGTGGAAAGAAATACAAATATTGTTGTGGCCGAAAATAAGATACTATGACGGATTTTGAAAAATTATTTGTATAAGAAAAACTCCCTTTTCACTAAAAGATTTAGCTATGCAGTGGGAAATTTTTGTGTTTGCACTACAGGAGGCCGTGTGGTACAATGTTTCCGTAAAATATAATAGATACAGAAGTTTACGATGGGAGGCAGAAAATGCTGTGCAGAAACTGTGGGCTAGAGTCAACAGAAAAGATTTGTAGTAATTGTGGATATCCGATAGAACTAGCGGGCCCCGATGAAAAAGAGAACGGTGGCCCAACGGAAAAGGACGTTAGTACGCCTAACAAAGTTGATGATATTGATGATGCTGTATGGATAGATGGTGAAGAAGATTTAGAGGAAGAGGAATTTGAGGAAACGGACTTTAAAGAAGAAGAACCAATTCCCGATAATCATAGAGTAGTAAGAAAGAAGGTTGTAAAAGAAAAAAGACGAAAACCAAAGAGGCGAAAAAAGACGAAAGTAAAAAAAATACATAAAAAAAGAGTGAAGAAGTTAAGGGGTAGAAAGTCAACTTATATTCCAAAAATATTGGTATCTGGACTAAGACTTGGTTCACTTTTCCTTCTTGCCTTTGCAGTCTATTTACTTATGCGAGAGTTCTGGTTGCAAAAAGATGTACTCGGTAACTGGAAATTAGCTTTTGAAGAAAATAATTATGCCTTTGCATCATACGGTGGAGTAGCCGCCATTACGCTTATTTTTGGCGGGATTAGTTTTCTTTGGATTTTGTTACGCCGAAAGTTGCCAGACGGGAATAAATTTATTAAAGTGGATACTGGACGTGGGTTAACGGCATTTGTTTTGTTAGCAATTTCTGCGTTAGGATCTACATTGATTATATCAAAAATGCCTAATTTCGATGGGGTATGGAAAGGGTTGTTCACATCAATACAAGTGTATGCATCGTTAAAGACACCATTGTTGTGGATCAGTATAATCGGATGTATCAGTTGTATCGGCCGAAAAGTATTAAGTCGATAACTTTTCGTAAATTTGGTAAAGAAATATAGGACATATGATGATTAAGGAAATGCTTGTTAATGCCGCTTTTTTCTTCGGTTTCATTAGTGAGAAAGGAGCGGCAATTTTATATTATGGAATAATACTTTTTTTTCTGACTTTAGTCGTAATAAATTATTTAAAGAAACATAGAAAGAAAAAATATTTGCTAAATTGTACAATTAGTCAGATCGATAAATTATCTGGTCGTGACTTTGAACTTTTTTTATATTATAAGTTAAAAAAACAAGGCTACCGGGTTGCGCTGACTCCTTTGTCTCATGATTTTGGTGCTGACCTTGTGGTGCGTATGGGAAGAAAAAAAATAGTAGTCCAAGCAAAAAGATGGAAAGATTATGTTGGGATTAAAGCCGTTCAGGAAGTAGTCGGCTCTATTTCTTATTATCACGCAAAGGGAAGTATGGTAATTACGAATAGTTACTTTACTAAAAGTGCGTGGGAACTTGCACGAGCAAATGGAGTTGTTTTAATTACAAGAAGAGGATTAATCCGTATGTTGGAAGGATGTACACTAGGTGAACTTTATCGACAGTATCATGAGTAAAGGCAAGGGAAGCAGATGGATCAGAATCAGAAAAAAGTGTTAGAGGTTGCAGTCAACGCAGGAAAAATTTTGCTGGAGAATGGAGCGGAAATTTTCCGCGTAGAAGAAACTATTTCTCGTATAGCAAGAGCGTATCAAGTGGAGACAGAAGAGTCCTTTGTATTAAGCAATGGTTTTTTTACCACTGCCTATGATGGGGATGGAAATTTTTTCGCTAAGGTAAAGCATATTCCGGTTAGCGCTGCAAGATTAAACCGCGTTGCAGCGGTTAATCAATTATCAAGAGAAATTGAAGAGAAACATTACTCAATCGAAGAAGTGGAAGCGGCATTAGAGGAAATTAAAAAGATGCCTGGAAAAACGAAACGAGCACAGATTTTTTCATCGGGGTTGGGAAGTGCCTGCTTTTGCTTTTTATTTGGTGGAAATTTTGAAGATAGTGCCATAGCTTTTATCGTAGGGCTTTTATTATATTGTTATGTACTTGGTATAAGTAGAAAATATTTATCCAAAATTATTGCTAATATTTCAGGGGGAGCACTTGTTACAATGCTGGCGATTTTATTTTATCATTTACATTTAGGTGATCACCTGGATCAAGTCGTTATCGGTTCAATAATACCGCTTGTACCAGGGCTTTCATTTACAAATTCCATACGCGACATAGCGGATGGAGATTACATATCTGGGTCAGTACGTATGCTTGATGCTTTGCTTGTTTCCATTTGTATAGCTGTAGGTGTGGGGGCTGTTTTTACCATTTATCATAGAATCACAGGAGGTGCTGTGATTTGATTTTAGAATTTATTGCTGCTTGTATTGGTACGGTAGCCTTTTCTCTTATTTATCATGTACCGAGAAAATATTATCCGTTATGCGGGGTAATCGGAGGTTGTGGGTGGATTTGTTACCGTATAATGGAATCCGTTTGTACCGTTCCAGAGGCTACCTTTTTTGCAACTGTCGTTGTCATATTTATGTCACGGTTTTTTGCAGTCCGACAAAAATGCCCGGTTACAATATTTTTGGTATCAGGGATATTTCCGCTCGTACCTGGAGCGGGTATTTATTGGACTGCCTATTATCTAGTAATGAATGAGACAGAGTTGGCGTTATCGAAGGGGTTAATGACATTTAAGGTGGCAGTAGCAATTGTGCTAGGGATTGTAGTAGTGTTTGAATTGCCACAAAAATTGTTTCGAATAGGCATAAAAAAAGACTTTGATTCTTCAAAAATTTGATAAGTATATATACGGTGTATTAGTAATCCATGATTAAAACTATAGTTACAGTTAAAGTTATTAAAATATGTTATTTTTTTCACAAATATAAAATTTCTATATTTCTTTTTTAGAGAAAATAGGTTATAATAAAGTATGAAATGAAAATGAAAACCATATGGAGGTAAAAGAATGTTAGTTTCAGCGAAAGATATGTTACAAAAAGCCAAGGCTGGCAAATATGCGGTTGGACAATTCAATATTAATAACTTAGAATGGACAAAGTCAATCCTATTGACAGCAGAGGAATTAAAATCTCCAGTTATTTTAGGTGTTTCTGAAGGTGCTGGTAAATATATGACCGGATTTAAAACAGTTGTAGGAATGGTGAATGGAATGATTGAAGAATTAAATATCACAGTTCCTGTAGCACTTCATTTAGATCATGGCGGATATGAAGCTTGCTTAAAATGTGTTGAGGCAGGTTTTTCCTCTATTATGTTCGATGGCTCTCATCTTCCAATCGAGGAAAATGTTGAAAAGACAAAAGAATTAGTTAAAATCTGTGCCGAACATAACATGTCCTTAGAAGCAGAAGTAGGATCCATTGGTGGTGAAGAAGATGGTGTAGTAGGTGCTGGAGAATGTGCAGATCCTAACGAATGTAAGGAAATTGCAGACCTTGGTGTTACTATGTTGGCAGCTGGTATCGGAAATATTCATGGAAAGTATCCAGCAAACTGGCAAGGATTAAGTTTTGAAACATTAGAAGCAATTAGTAATTTAACAAAAGATATGCCATTGGTGTTACATGGAGGTACAGGTATTCCAGAAGATATGATTAAGAAAGCCATTTCTCTTGGGGTAGCAAAGATTAATGTAAATACAGAATGTCAGTTAGCTTTTGCTGAAGCAACAAGAAAATATATTGAATCTGGTAAGGACTTGGAAGGAAAAGGATTTGATCCACGTAAGTTATTAGCACCAGGTTGTGAAGCAATTAAGAAAACAGTAAGAGAAAAAATGGAATTATTCGGTTCAGTTGGAAAGGCTTAAGCCTGATTCAAAAATGAGTAGATAAATATGGGAAAAAAGAAGAAGAAAATCAGCATCTGGGATGTACTAAGACGAATTGTCTTTGTAGTGGCTTTAGTAGTTTTTATTGTTTCTGCTTGGCAACTATATATGATTTTTAAAGAATACCAAGTAGGGATTGATGAATATAAAGATATCCGTGGGCAGATATTGCAAACGGTTGCTTGGGATGAAGAAAACGCTGATGTTGAGGAGACAACAGAGCGTCAAAATTCTGATTCTGCTGTGGCGGTAAGCTATGATACCGATGGAAGTGGAAACGTGTTTATTAATCAAGGACCCGATGTCGAAGATCTTTCTGACCGGAAAGGTGTAATTA
>JBKTKK010000011.1:0-24928 GCA_047242405.1 Lachnospiraceae bacterium
GAACAAACTTAATCTCCTCCTGAACAGATGTAGCCCGGCCTTCACTGTCTGCCTCAACTGCTGCCTTGAATTTCGCAAAACGGTCAACCGTATTATGGAAATTCACAATGGTTTCATGAAGGGTCTCAGCAGGATAATCTGCAAGAAGTCTCTGGAAATGCCCAAAAGCAACTGCACTGTCATAAAAATCTTCTGGCTTCGTTACCAAATCATAAGTTGTTGCATCTTGAATAAACTTATAGACCCGCCAATAACAACCAATGGAATCTACATAAAACGGCTTCTCATCTATGGTAGGAATAACGTTTAACGTTTCTCTGTCTGGATTCCCACCATTTTCCACAATTTTGGTGCGCAAGAAACGAGTTACCCCCAATATGTTTTCCATTAATTTATCCGGCTGTGTAAAGATTTCATGGTTCATCCTTTGGAGTATATACAAATGTTCCCCTTCACAGCGAACGCGGAATGTATCATTTATATGGCCGCTTCCATAAGGTATTATTTCTTGCACCTTTCCAGCTAGCTTGAAGTTTATCACTGCCTCATCAATCTTGCTACATGCTTCTTCTCTTGTCATATTATTTTTCCTCCCAGAGATTTTCTGGATATAGTCCCTCTTCTTTCATTTTTGCAATAGCATTTACTACTACTTCTTTATCTTCTTTGTATGTAACTCCATACCATTTGTCTTCTGACTTTAAAACTTTTACCGTAGCTTTTGCTTCCTTGAGTAGATTGCTAACGACGGTAGGGATGAAGAACTCACATTTTAATGGATTTTTCTTTATATTTTCCTCTAAAAATAAAGGAAAGGCCTTCTTTAATTCCTGTAGAATACTTGGTGTAAATCCAAAAAGATTCATCGATACTGTACTATCTCCTGAAAGTGTTGTCCAGGTCTTACCATCATCTTCTGTATACGCCGTTTCTCCATTGTGCTTTTGTATATGCGTTCGCTCGTTAATTTCTACTAGATTCGCCTGTTCATCCATTTCACATACGCCTCGTGCCACATAACCATTGTCAGTTAACGTATTATCTAAAACATAACCTACCATTGCATACCGATATTTATCATCATCTTCATGACTTACCAAATAATCATACATCACTTTAAATGCTTTTTGTCCATAATAATCATCTGCATTGATGATTGCAAAAGCTCCTTCAACCTTATCGATGCAGCTAAGAATCGCGTGGCCCGTTCCCCAAGGTTTCTCTCTTCCTTCTGGAACGACAAATGGCGCTGGAATATTGTTTAAATCTTGAAATACATAATCCACTTCTATTACCTTTTCCATACGTCTGCCAATTGCTTCTTTAAAATCGTTTTCATTCTCTTGCTTAATAACAAAGATAATTTTCTCAAATCCTGCCGCAATGGCATCGTAAATAGAAAAATCTATGATAATATGTCCTTCTTCATCAATTTTATCAATTTGTTTCAAACCACCATAGCGGCTCCCCATACCTGCTGCCATAATAACTAGAGCTGGTTTTTTCATGATATAACCTCCCTCTACATATATATTTAAAACTTATATAACCGATTAAACTAACCTTTGTTAGTGATATTTTATCGGTATTATCGTAAAAAAACAAGTCACAAGCAGTTGATAAATTTGTACAATTGTCCATTTCTAATTTAAAAGAAAACATCCGAAATACAAAATAATAGTGGTACTTCTTCTTTTTTTGTTTTATACTAAAATTATATTATTTATTATAAAAAGACAGCGCTAAAATAAAGGAAGGGGGATTTCATGTCCGAATATAAACTGACAACACTTGCTACAAGTATAGCAGTCAATCGACTCGTAACCGTACATTATTTTGAATATATGAGTGATTTTTACTTCAAAGGAGAATGCCATGATTTTTGGGAATTTCTTTGTGTAGACAAAGGAGAAATAGAAGTGTTGGCGGGTAATCGCCTCTATACATTAAAAAAAGGGGAAATGATCTTTCATCAACCGAATGAGTTTCATAATTTAAAAGCAAATGGCGTTACCGCCCCTAACTTGGTCGTAATTGCCTTTTCCTCTTCCTCTCCTGCAATGTCTTTCTTTAAAAATAAAATCTTGACGATAAATGAGTTTGAGCGCAGTCTATTATCTGAAATTATTGTTGAATACAAGCAAGCCTTTGCCTCCCCATTGGATGATCCAAGTCTAAAAGTATTAGAAAAATTTAAAACACCAGCCTTTGGAAGTGAACAGCTCCTCAAACAATACCTTGAACACCTGCTCATCCATTTGTATCGCCGACATAATAAAATCCATAGGAGCAAAATTCAAAGTACGCCCGTTGTCCCACTCCCTGCGCAAGATGCAGATAGTGAACTTATTCTTCGAGTAATTGCTTACATGGAGCATAACCTACACCGCCACTTAACGATCGAAGAAATATGCAAAAAGAATCTTGTCGGCCGATCACATTTACAAAAAATATTTCGTGATAAAAAAGGATGTGGCGTCATCGAATACTTCTCTAATCTCAAAATTGAAGCTGCCAAACAATTAATACGAAACAGTCGAATGAATTTTACAGAAATTGCTGATAGTTTAGGATATACTTCTATCCATTACTTTTCTAGGCAGTTTAAAAAATTAACGAACATGAGTCCGCGGGAATATGCTTCTTCCATAAAGAAATTAACTGATATTTCAAATTCTATGGAACTTTCTTGACAATAAAAAAGCCGGCTAGGGATTTCCTTAGCCGACATTTTTTATTGTTGTTGTCCTGGTTTTTCCGCCTGAACAACTGCACTTTTTTGCATTGGGATTCTACAATTTTTATTGCTTCCAAATTCTACGATTACTGTATCATCTGTAATATCAATAATAACACCATAAAAACCAGAAGATGTTAATACCGTATCACCTACTTCTAAAGATGACAACAGTTCACCTTGTTTCTTCTGCTGTTTCTTCTGAGGTCTGATTAAAATAAAGTACATAATACCAATGATTACAGCAAAGTAAAGTACCCAACCAATCATACCTAAACCACCTGCAGCTGATGCTGATAATAATGACATAAAAGATTCCTCCTAAATAATTATATTGAATGTGATTCCACATACCAATCCATAAATAAAAAATATAAGTTTTATTCTCCAGCTTCCATAGAGGCTAATTTTTCAGCCTTATATGACTCATAACGATGTTCTTCTATTGCAGCACGAATTTCTTCCATCATGTGATTATAGAAATATAGATTATGGAGTACGCAAAGACGCATTCCTAACATTTCCTTTGCTTTCAACAAGTGACGAATATAAGCACGGCTGTAATGTTTACAAGCAGGACATTGACATCCCTCTTCGATCGGTCTGGAGTCTAACTCATACTTTGCATTAAATAAGTTTAATTTTCCTCTATTGGTATATACGTGTCCATGGCGGCCATTTCTAGATGGATAAACACAATCAAAGAAATCAACGCCTCTACTTACCGCTTCTAGAATATTTGCTGGTGTACCAACCCCCATCAAATAAACAGGCTTGTCTTTTGGCAAGTATGGCACGGTTTCCTCTAAAACATAGTACATTTCTTCATGTGTCTCGCCGACTGCCAGTCCACCAACTGCATAACCGTCCAAGTTCATATCAGCAATTCGTTTTGCATGTTCAATACGAATATCTTTAAATACTCCACCTTGATTTATCCCAAATAGTAACTGACTCGGATTAATTGTATCAGGTAAAGTATTCAAACGATTCATTTCCTTCTGACATCTTTCTAACCATCTCGTTGTACGATCAACCGAATCCTGCAAATATTTTCTTTCTGCTTTGGATGGTGGACATTCATCGAATGCCATAGCGATGGTCGATGCCAAGTTTGATTGTATTTGCATACTTTCTTCCGGACCCATAAAAATTTTACGTCCATCGATATGAGAGTTAAAATAAACGCCCTCTTCTTTTATTTTTCTCAATCCCGTTAAGGAAAATACTTGGAATCCGCCAGAGTCTGTTAAAATAGGCTTATCCCAGTTCATAAACTTATGAAGACCGCCCAACTGCTTTATAACTTTATCGCCAGGACGAACGTGCAGATGGTACGTATTGGACAATTCCACCTGTGTTTTAATTTCCTGTAAGTCAGTCGTAGCAACTGCACCTTTAATTGCCGCTAGTGTACCAACATTCATAAATACCGGAGTTTGGATGGTCCCATGCACAGTTTCCATCTGTGCCCTTTTGGCCATTCCGTCTGTAGTAATAACTTTATACATAGTTACCTCTTTCGATTCTTAACATACCATAGTTAGTATACTGAAATCAATTTATTTTTTCAACAGTAAAATGAAATTTCATATTATTTTTATAGATTTTTCCCTATTTTCATGACAATAGACACCTATATGTCTGGAAATAAGTATTTTCTTATGACATTAACAAGGAATAAGCCTTGTATAAACAGGTTCACCGTTATACAAGGCTATTCTACTGTTATTTCAACTTTAAAATAAGTACAGGTATTATTCGTTATCCGCCAATGCTGCTTTAATCATGATGGCACATTCTATACGTTTACGCTGCATTTCACAACCAATATCATAAGCATCGGTTATTGTACCATGGAACTGGTATGCATTTGCTGCGCAACCACCACTACAGTAAAATTTCGCAAAACAATCTTGGCATTTATCTTTTGCATAAACGTTACAAAGTTTAAATTCATCGCGAATTTCTAAATTCTTAAGTCCCTCGTCTACATTACCAAGTAAAAACCCTTCTTGCCCAACAAATTGATGGCATGGATAGAAATCTCCCCAAGGCGTTACCGCTAAATATTCGGTTCCTGAACCACAACCAGTTAAACGTTTTGCTACACAAGGCCCTTGTTCTAAATCAATCATAAAGTGGAAGAAATTAAAGCCACGTCCTTCCTTCTTACGATTGATAGGCAACAGCTAACTTATCATACTCTTCCATAATCTTTGGAAGATCTTCTTCTCTTATGGCATAAGGTTCATCTTCAGAACCTACCACTGGTTCTACAGACATTTGTTTAAAACCTAAATCCGCAAAATGAAGAACATCTTTTGAGAAATCCAAATTATCTCTCGTAAATGTTCCGCGCACATAATAGTTATTTTGATTACGGCTATCCGCAAACTTTTGGAATTTCGGAACAATTAAATCATAACTTCCCTTTCCACTTCGGAATGGTCGCATTTTATCATTTACTTCTTGTCTTCCATCCAAACTTAAAACGACATTACTCATTTCCTTATTACAAAATTCCATAATTTCGTCATTTAATAGGACTCCATTTGTCGTTAAAGTAAAGCGGAAATTCTTATTGCATTCTTCTTCCCTTGATCTACCATATTCAACAAGCTGTTTTACAACATCCCAGTTCAGCAATGGTTCCCCGCCAAAGAAATCCACTTCCAAATTTCTACGATTTCCAGAGTTTGCAATTAAGAAATCGAGCGCTTTTTTACCTACTTCAAAGCTCATAAGTGCTCTTCTTCCGTGATATTCTCCCTCTTCTGCAAAACAATACTTGCATGCCAAATTACAATCATGGGCAATATGTAGGCAAAGTGCCTTTACTACAGTCTCTCTTTTCTTAAAATCCATGATATATTCTCTATATACATCTGGTGTATATAAAAGTTCACTGTCTTTTAATTCCTTCACTTCAGCAATTGCTTCTTTAATTTCTTCTACCTCATACTGGGCCTGAAGCTTTTCAATAATTGCCTCTTCTTCATTTTCTTCAAATAATGGAATAACATCATATACAACGTCATCTACTACATGAACGGAACCAGAATTGATATCCAAAACTATATTATAGCCATTACTCTTATATTGATGAATCACTAAATTTCTCCCTTCTATTTACAAAACATAAGGGTGGAGTTGTTGCATTCATGCAACAATCCACCCCCGCACACTGTCATAATTCTTATTTATTGTTTTCGCAGCTCTGGTTTCCAACTGTGCAGGATGTCTTACATGCAGACTGACAAGAAGTCTGGCATTCACCACATCCACCCTTCTTCATTGTATTTTTTAAAGTCTTCGTTGTTAAAGTCTTTACTCTCTTCATGACAATTCCTCCTGTTTTGATTGAACGGACAAATCCTCCCTGGATAGATCCGAATGTTTTCAAACTATTATAACATAATTTTTCCGAAAGGGAAAGTTTTTTTTATTGTTGGTCTGTGTCCGATGGGCGAATATACATATGAACTTTATCGATTCTGTTTTTCTCTACTTTTTCTACAACAAATGTCATCGTCTCATATACAACCGATTCACCTTCGATCGGTAAATGATCTAGCCTTTCGATAATAAATCCGCCTAAAGAATCATAATCTTCAGACTCCAAACCCAACTCTAAAAGTTCATTTAGATCATCTAATTTCATGGAAGCTTCAATAATATATTCACCGTCTTTTATTTTCTGAATGGAATCTTCCTCGTCTCCATCATACTCATCTCGGATATCGCCTACAATTTCTTCCAATAAATCTTCCAAAGTAATCAAACCAGCAGTTGCACCGTATTCATCCAATACGATTGTAATATTATAATCGGTCTCTCGCATTTCCCGTAGCAGCTCTGCCACCTTCTTATACTCATAGGTATAATGGGGCTCTCTTAAATAGTCGCGAATTGAAAACGGCTCTCCTTGACGGTAAAGCAACAGGTCTTTCATGTTAATAATGCCAATAACATCATCTGTTGTACCTTCATACACTGGTAGCCTTGTAAATCGGTCTCTTCGAAAAATTTCAATTAATTCCTCATATGTCGCATCCGCTTTTGCAAAGGTCATATCAATGCGGGGAACCATAATATCTTTTGCCAAAGAATCACCAAAATCCACCACATTATTAATCATCTTGCGCTCTTCGCTTTCAATAACGCCCTCTTCATGGCTTACGTCAACAATTGTACGCAACTCGCTCTCGGTAATGGTGCTTGTCTTTGCCTTGGGGTCTACACGCAGCAATAACAAAAATCCCATTGATAACTTATTGATCACATATATAAATGGTGTTAATACTACCATTAATGTCTTTATATATTTCGCATAAGACAAAGAAATCTTATCCGCATGAATCGTTGCTAATGTTTTTGGCGAAATTTCTCCAAAAATAAGAATTAAAATTGTTAAGATACCAGTTGCAATTCCTGCCCACGCACTTCCATATTTTGTAGCCAAAATTGTAGCGATTGAAGATGCAGATAAATTAACAATATTATTACCAATCAGGATGGCACTTAGCATTTTGCCCTGATCATCCAAAATATTTTCCAACATAGCAGCTTTTTTACTGCCCTCTTCTGCTAAGGCACGCATTCTAATACGATTGCAGGTAGTAAGCGCAGTTTCTGCTGATGAGAAAAATGCAGATAGTGCTAATAAAATGAGTAAACTGATCAATTGCGCGACGTCACTCGAATCCAATATAAATCACTCCTATTTCACTTTTTATATACGGATGAATTGTATCATAGGTGAAGAAACTGTGTCAAGTTATCCCCCTATTATTTACCAATTGACTTTTTTCATTTCCGTCATAATATTGTCCTCCTCTGAATAAGATAAATTAGAAAAGATACAGGAGGAACCTATGGAAGCAAATCCTAAAATTATATCATTCATACGTACCTTATTCCTTACATATATCCTGACTGCAGCTATGCTTCTCATATTAGCTTTAATTCTATTTAAGTTTAAGCTATCCCAAAGTCAGGTCAAAACAGGGGTATACGCAATTTACATTATTACTTGCTTCCTTGGTGGCTTTATAACTGGAAAAACCATGCATCAGCGTAGATTTCTCTGGGGCATGGTTTTCGGAGTTTTATATTTTATCGTTTTATTGGCTGCTTCTTTTGCCATGAATAAAGAACTCTACCAGGGAACCGCCCATATGCTCACCGTCCTTGCATTATGCGTAGGTAGTGGCATGGTAGGCGGTATGGCCAGCTAGGATTCAAGAATACTAAGCAATCGGTTTGTTAACGTATGTACAGCCAATTCATTTCGGTCTATAATTGCAATACCCATATCTTTTGCACGCTGGTACAAAGCAGAATTGGATAAACGAATATCCGATGCCGAAACCAAAACTGTTTTGGCCAGCCTGCCGCCAAATTTTCTACTTAAATAAGATATTTCACTTAAATCCAATGGACTTGGAACCCCTATCTTACATGAAATAAAAATAGATTGTATTCCTTTTGTTAAAATCAAATCAATTTCATTAATCGTATTATCCTGCTGTTTAATTATACCATCCCAGTCTACGACAATGCTAATACGCACATCATCAAAATAATTCATTTGCAAGGCTGTAACGTAAACATAGAGTTCTAAACAAATACCATAATCAATTAAACAAGTTTTAACGGCTTCATCTTTAAAAGAAAAAGTAATTCGATCCCCGTTCTCATTTACATTTAATAAAATCCCATCGGTTTCTAATGCTTTTAGAATACGATTTTCTACACGATACACGTTTTTTCTCTCATTTGTAATTGTAACGGGTGCCGTTATATTTAACCCATCTTCCTGTGCTGTATAAAACTTAGCTGCCTGTTGAAGATATGCAACAAATCTAGGCCAATCCTCAATATTATTCCGGTATAGCTTCCAGATTTTAATCATATCTTTTTGAAATGCTTCTGTTTTCCATTCTGGGTTATAATGGCCATAACGATAAAAACAACCACCTGATATTTCAAATAGGTCTTTCGCCATCAATTGGGGCATTTGAAAATCCTTTGCCAACCCTTCGCACCCATATATATTTATAAATCGTCCCTTTATATAATCAATATAAAAACTTGGTATGAGAAGGCGGCTGGAAACAATCGTAGCTGCTGCCAGTAAGATTCCTCTGCCGCCTGTAAAATCTATCACGCAATCGTTGTGTTTTTTTACGAATTGACCTAACGTATGGATTACATCGGATAAATTTGTATAATTTATTTCAACGAAACTAGAATTTATCATAGGCATCTGACGATTTAAATAACGACGGACGCTCCCCTCCCGATAAGAATCTAGATTTCCGGCAGTTGTTTTATCCCAAAGATAAACTACCGTTTCCGGATGAAATATTTTTGCAGCCAGTACATTTTCAATTGCCTCATTGTCATAAAGTTCAAGCAACGTTCTCATGCGTATCCCCCCCTTCTATCAATGCTCTGGTAGCTTCATCCGTTGAAATCAATTCGATTTTTCTCTCAACTGCCCTTGCAAGCATTTACAAATGCCCGAAATATCTTTTGATGCTCCGGGTATTTCACCCCCAGATGCTCCGGATGCCATTGTACCCCAATATAAAATGGATAATCCGGCTTCTCAATTGCTTCAATTGCACCATCAAAGCTTCTTGCTGCAGTTCTCAAGCTACTTGCAGTTACTTTAATTGCTTGATGGTGCATAGAATTCACACCGATTGAATCTGCCCCATAAATTTTATGCAAAAGACTTCCTTTTTTCAATTTTACCCGGTGTACCTTTTCTTCTTTTCTTGCGGAGTTATTATGCTCTGGAAAAAAAACGGAACACTCTTCCCACATATCCTGATAGAGGCTTCCTCCTTCAAATACATTCATTGTCTGTACTCCTCTGCAAATTCCAAGCACGGGTTTTTGCTGATTTATCACTTTACGGTAAAGTATTTCTTCCATATGATCCCTTACTTCATTCGGTTGTTGGCTCCATTCCTTCATTTCTTCGTTGAAGTAAGAAGGGTGAATGTCCCCCCCTCCAGGAAAGAGTATACCATCGCAGCGATCAACGCAACGTTGCATCGTTTCTTCCACTTCCACGGTTACCTGTGGAATGAAAAATACCATTGCCCCAGCTGCTTCTAAACGGTCGATATATGCCTTTCTAAAAATGCGGCGTGTTTCGGTGTCATCACCAATATCGATCATTCCAATAACGGGAACAGAATTGAATGCAGTCATTGTCTTTCTTCCTCTCAATTCAATTTTATCGTACCAAAATCTATGGGAAAAGTCAAAAGAAGTACGACAATTTATTTTATATCTTCTAATAAATCTAGCAATATGCGATTTATTACAGCAGGATCGGCCTTTCCCTTCGTTTCTTTCATCATCTGGCCTACTAAAAATCCCATTGCCTTTTTCTTTCCAGCTCGGTAATCACGAACGGACTGGGGATTTTTTTCAATTAAAGATGTTGCAATCGTTAACAAGGCTGTTTCATCTACAACAGATTTCAATCCCTTTTCATCTACATATTTTACTGGATCAATATCGGATAAAAAGATTTTTTCAAATACATCTTTTGCAACGTTACCATTAATCTCTCTTGCTTCAACCATATTTATAAAATCAGCCAAATGCTTTGGTGAAAAAGACAGACTTACTGGATCCATATTGTGCTGCTTTAACAGTCGCATTGTTTCTACCATAAGCCAATTCGACACTTTCTTCGGATTGTTGCATAATAAAGTTGTAGCCTCAAAAATATCTGCTATTTTTTTACTCCCTGTAAGAATATCTGCGTCGTATTCGGGTAATCCAAAATCTTTTCTATAGCGCGCCATCTTCTCATCCTTAAATTCAGGCTGTTTCGACTGTATTTGTTCAATATAATCGTCACTTATTTCAATTGGAACCAAATCAGGTTCTGGAAAATATCGATAATCCTGTGCATCTTCCTTTGAGCGCATCGCATAGGAATATTCTTTATTATCATCCCAACGCCTCGTCTCCTGTATAACCTTCTTTCCCTCTTCCAAAAGTTCAATTTGCCGTTTTGTTTCACCGACGATAGCTCTGGCAATTGCTTTAAAAGAATTTAAGTTTTTCATTTCTGTTCTCGTTCCAAACTCTACAGTTCCAACTTCTCTAACCGATAAATTCACATCTGCACGCATGGAGCCTTCTTGTAATTTACAGTCGCTGGCACCTAGATATTGAATCATCATTTGTAATTTTTCAAGGTAGGTAATCACCTCTTCCGCAGAACGCATATCCGGCTCAGAAACAATTTCAATTAATGGAACCCCAGAGCGGTTATAGTCAACGAGGGTACAATCGTCCCATTCATCATGAATTAATTTCCCTGCATCTTCCTCCATATGAATTTCATGAATACGAATGCTCTTTTTTCTTCCATTCACTTCAATTTCTACATTTCCATCGTGGCATATTGGTGCATACAATTGGGAAATTTGATAATTCTGAGGGTTATCTGGATAGAAGTAGTTTTTGCGGTCAAACTTGCTATATCTTGTTATCTCACAATTTGTAGCTAACCCTACCGCCACCGCATATTCCAAAACCTTTTCATTTAATACTGGTAAGGAGCCTGGCATTCCAGTACATACGGGACAAGTATGTGTATTTGGTGCTTTCCCAAACTCTGTTTTACACGAGCAAAAAATCTTCGTTTTAGTGGCTAATTCCACGTGCACTTCTAAGCCAATTACGGTTTCATACTGTTTTTTCATGTTATTGGGCTCCTTTCTTTTGTAGTGTAGATGGGCGTTTATAAGGTCGCGTTTGCTCATAAGAATAAGCTGCTCGTATTACTGTTTTTTCCTCAAAAGCTTTTCCAATTAGTTGCATTCCAATTGGCAATTGATTTTTATCAAAACCACATGGCACGGTAATTCCTGGTAACCCGGCTAAATTAACTGCAATGGTATAAATATCACCCAAATACATTTGCAATGGATCTTTTAAACTTTCCCCTAATAGAGGGGCCGTAGTCGGTGCCGTTGGTCCTAATATAATATCGTATTTCTCAAATGCTCGATCAAAAGCCTGTTTTATTAATGTTTTTGTTTTTAAAGCCTTGTTATAATAAGCATCATAGTATCCAGAACTTAGTACAAAGGATCCTAGCATAATACGTCTTTTAACCTCGGTTCCAAAGCCTTCCGAACGCGTCCTCTTATACATATTATGAAGTCCGTCAAATTCTTGTGCCCGATATCCATATTTTATTCCATCAAATCTTGCAAGGTTGGAGCTCGCCTCTGCCGAAGCAATTACATAATATGCCGGAATCGCATATTCAACGAGACTTAAATCAAACTCCTCTACTATAGCACCTTTCTCTTCCAATACTTTCGCTGCGGCTAAAACAGCCTCTTTTACTTCTCGATTTAATCCCTCTCCAAAATAGTCCCTTGGAATTCCTATTTTTAAACCAGAGACATCATCCACAACCCCATCCATAAAGCGGTAATCCGCCCGCTTCATAGAAGTACTATCTTTCTTATCATACGAGGCGATTGCTTCCAAAATAGCGGCTGTATCTTCTACATTTCTAGCAATAGGTCCCATTTGATCTAAGGATGAGCCGTAAGCGTTAACCCATAACGATATGGTGCCATAAGTTGGTTTAAGCCTGTTACACCAAAAAGGAGCTAGCTGACGAATGGATCCTCCTGTATCAGAACCTA
The DNA here is from genome assembly GCA_047242405.1 of Lachnospiraceae bacterium. Lineage (GTDB taxonomy): Bacteria > Bacillota > Clostridia > Lachnospirales > Lachnospiraceae > Fimimorpha. The sequence continues at coordinate 12,442 of JBKTKK010000011.1, forward strand.
ATGCAAAGAAACATTCTTCTGCCTGACGGCTGCGGCAGAACCGCCAGAGGACCCCGGCACTCGGCTCACGTCCCAGGGATTTTTGTAGGCCCAAAGGCAGAAGTTTCTGTCGTGCTCCCCATTGCAAATTCATCCATGTTTGTTTTCCCATAACAATAGCACCTGCATTTTGCAAGTTTGACACTGCCTGTGCCGTATAAGGCGGATAAAATGTTCTAGTATTTTTGAACCACAGTCGTTTTTACACCTTCCATGCAAATATTGTCCTTTACAGCAACAGGTACTCCTGCCAAAGGTCCAGTTAATACCCCTCTAATATTTGCTTTTGTATACCTTCTGCCTGTTTATAAGCACTTTCTTCTTGCAAAGATACATAGCAGTGATAAACGCCTTCCTGCTCTCTAATTTTATCGAAACAGGCAGAAACTGCCTCTTTACACTAATGTTTTTCCTTTTATTTGCTGCCCTAACGCAACTGCACTAAGCTGTGATATTTCCATTTCTCATTCCTCCTAATCCAGAGTTTTGGAACTTTAAAGCATCCATCTTTGTTGTGGGGCGTTGGAGAGAATTGCGTCACGATTTTCCTATTTTCTTCCACATCTTTCCGAAATACGTTTGTTATAGAAAACATATGGCTCATTGGTTCTATCTCATTCGTGTCCAACTCATTCAATTTATCAATATAATGAAGCATTTTACTCATATCTTCTTTCGCTGCTTCTCTTTCTTCCTCGGATAATTCTAATTTTGCTAAAATGCTAATATATGAAATTACTTCATCTGTAATGATTTCTGCCATAGTTTGACCCCTCTTCCTTTTCCAAATTTTATGGTTCCAAACGACTCAAATCTCTTGGGAATAAAGTTGTCTCCCTGACATTTGATTCATCCACTAATTTCATCGTTAATCGTTCTAAGCCAATCCCTAATCCTCCATGTGGAGGCATACCACACTGAAATGCCAGTAAGTAATGTTCCATTCCGTCCACTGTCATTCCACGTCTTTCGATTTTTTCAAGCAAAGTCTCATAATCATGAATACGCTGTCCACCCGTAGTAATTTCCATCCCCTTAAATAATAAATCAAAACTTAAAGTAAACGTATCGTCGGCTGGATCATCCATTGCATAAAACGGTCTTTTTTTTGAAGGATAGTGAGTAACAAATACAAAATCCGCATCATAGGATTCTTTAAAGTAACGGCTAATTAGTACCTCTTCTTCTGGTTCTAAATCATAAGGATTTCTTATTTTGCGATCGTATTTTAAGGACACCAATTGTTTGGCCTCATCAAATCTTACTTGAGGAATGACATCGGTTTTTGGAAGGCTTATACCAAGTATTTGCAATTCCTTCTCGTACTCCTTCTCCAATAGTTGCATTGTATACTGAAGAAATCCCGTTTCCATTTCCATAATATCTTCAAATCCATCGATATAGCCCATTTCAAAATCCAAACTTGTATATTCATTTAAATGTCTTGTTGTATTATGCTTTTCGGCACGAAACACCGGAGCTGTTTCAAATACACGATCAAAGACACCAACCATAGTCTGCTTATAAAATTGTGGACTTTGGGCTAAAACTGCTTTTTTATTGAAATAATCTAATTTAAATATATTTGAACCACCTTCTGCACCTTTCGCAGAAATCTTTGGTGTATGAATTTCTGTAAAACCATGTTTCATTAAAAACTCTCGAAATCCACGGACAATCCCCTCTTGAACTTTAAATTTTGCTCTCTCTCTTGGATTTCGCAATGATATAGGTCGTAAGTTTAGTTTCGTTTCCAATGAGGTGTTTAATTTCCATTTCGATACTTGAATGGGAAGCGTCTGGACTGGTCTGCTTAAAATCTTTATATTGAGTAGGCGAATTTCAAAACCATGGGGTGCCCTCTCTTCCCGAGTCACAACTCCTTCTACCAAAACAGCACACTCTTCCTTTAAGTCTTTTTTGTCAAAATTCGTTTTTCCTTCCTCCCACACGCACTGCACCAGACCTTCGCTTACGTGGACGATAAAGGCAACTTCCCCAATTTCACGAATTGTATGAACGGCTCCATTTAATTTTACCGTTTTACCAACATAATCCTTCCAATACTTCCTTGATAGAAATGTTTTCTTGTTGTTCCGCTTAAAATTCATTATTTTGTCTCCTTCCTGGCATTGCCTTACCAAATGCGCTGTATTCCGAAACAAAGTCCCGGAATACACTGTATTCCGGGACGGATTCATCATAATCCGCGGTACCACCCGCATTGGGAAATAGACGAAAGAATTACCCCACTCTTAGCACGTAACGTGTGCAACGGACAAACCTACTTACGTTCAGAATGTCAGCTCCGGAGTGTTCCCGCTCCCTAGTCCTCGTGCCTGCGCTCTCAGTCGGTGACGCCTGCTTCCTGTTAAGTCCTAATTGGGTTTGAGTCTCCTTCTTAGCCTTTTTCCTTATCATTCCACAGGAATTGGATTTTTATGTGGGAAAAGCCCATTTATTCATTTATGAAAAAAGAGCAGACGAATTCTAAGATCCGACTGCTCCATTGCAATCCCATTTATTTCCATATTCTGTGTTGGTTATATTATAGCCGTTAATTTATGAATGTCAAGAGGTTTTTCTAATAAATCCTTCATTTTTTCTCCTGCATCGATAAAATGTGGCATATTTAAGTGTATTTTAAGTGCATCTTCATTATGCCAAGTTTCCATAAAAGTTAATAAATTTTTATCATTTTCGTCTTCACATAAATGATAGCTAACATTTCCTGCCTCAGCTCGAGAATAGTGGATTAATGATTCTGCTACTTTCAGAAAAGCATCTCTACATCCCGGTTTAATCTTACATATCGCATATACATAAATCATACAACTTTCACACTCCATTTCCCAATTTTACTTTTATTTACTAATTATGTCATGGATTTTTATAAAGTCAATAGGACAAATATTTTTTCTTTATATGTTTTTTTACTTTTTTTGAAACTTTTCCTTAACCTTTTACGTTATATAGATAGAGAGTAATTTATTTATGAAGAAAGGAAGTGTCTTTTTGAGTAATGAAGTTTATATGCAAGTTTGTATGAAAAAACGACAACGTATACATAAAAAAGTCATGATTAGTATCGCATCTCTTATTTGCGTTATGCTTTTTCTATATAGCTGTAGCCTTATGCGCTAAATTTAAAAAGACACTTATTCGCTATGCGAGTAAGTGTCTCGTTTTTATTTAAAAAATCCTTTTTTCTTTTTTTCTGAAGATTTCGAACTATCTCCCATCGTTTCATCGTACTTTTTCAGCGCTTCTCTCTGCTCTGCATTCATAGTCGTTGGTACCTGTACGACGAGTGTTACAAAATGGTCTCCACGTACTTGGCGGTTTCTTAAGGAAGGAACCCCTTTGCCTTTTAAACGTACTTTCGTATCTGTTTGCGTACCGGCTTTCACTTCGTATTCCACTTCACCATCAACGGTCTTAATTCGTATCGTAGCACCTAAGGCAGCCTGTGGGAACGTAATTGGGACTGTTGAGTAAATATTGTAATCTTGACGCTTAAAAATAGGATGTTGTGATACGATAACTTCTACTAATAAGTCTCCACGTTCACCACCATTTATACCTGGCTCACCCTTTTCTCGTATACGGATACTTTGACCATTGTCAATACCCGCTGGTATAGAAACTTGAATCTTTTTCCGTTTTGTTACATAACCGCTTCCGTAACAATCAGGACATTTCTCTTTAATCACTTTACCTGTACCATTACAATCTGGACAAGTTTGCACATTTCTAACCATACCAAATATAGACTGTTGCGTATAAGTAACTTGACCTTTTCCACCACATTTGGAGCAGGTTTGTGGATTTGTTCCTGGTTTAGCACCACTTCCATTACACTTTGGACAGGAATCTTTTAAGTCTAAAGTAACTTCTTTTTCACAACCAAAGACAGCTTCGTCAAAGGTTATGCGAACAGAAGTACGCACATTTGCACCTTTCATCGGCCCAGTATTTCTACCTCTGCCTCTACCGCCGCCAAATAAATCTCCAAAAATATCTCCAAAGATATCTCCCATATCACCGTTAAAGTCAAAACCACCAAAACCGCCAGCGCCGCCTCCACCTGCACCATCAAATGCGGCATGGCCAAATTGGTCGTATTGCTGACGTTTCTGCGGATCGCTATACACTGTAGGCTTCAGATGCTTCTTTAAACTTATCGGCTGCCTCTTGGTTTCCAGGATTGGTATCCGGATGGTATTTCTTTGCTAATTGTCTGTATGCTTTTTTTAGTGCGGCATCATCTGCGTCTCTAGAAACGCCAAGCACTTCGTAATAATCTCTTTTATCTGCCATGGATTAATCCCTTCTTTTAAATATATACAGCACAAGGAGTGCTAAAAACGTCACTCAATGTGGCAGTGCCGGTCTATACCGGTCACTGCATTCATAGAATAGCATTCACAGCACACCCTGTTACATTTATATATTAAACTTCTTTGTAATCTCCGTCAACTACATCATCAGACTGATAAGAAGTATTTGCTTCTGGACCAGCACCTGCGTCAGCAGTTTGACCCTGTGCTTGTTCATAAACCTTTGCAAATAGTGCCTGTGCACTCTTCATTAATTCTTCTTTCTTATTCTTGATTTCTTCCACTTCAGCAGGTGTCATTTCTTCTGGATTTGTTTTATTAATTACTTCTTTTAATGCATTTAAGTCAGCCTGCACCTGTGTCTTATCGCTTTCGGCAATCTTATCGCCAACTTCTTCTAATGCTTTTTCGGTCTGGAATACCATAGCATCTGCATCGTTACGTGCATCAATTGCTTCTTTACGCGCCTTATCCTGTGCTTCGTATTCTGCTGCTTCTCGAACTGCCTTATCAATATCGGAGTCAGACATGTTAGAACCTGCAGTAATTGTAATATGCTGTTCTTTACCTGTTCCTAAGTCTTTTGCCGATACATTAACAATACCGTTTGCATCGATATCGAATGTTACTTCGATTTGTGGAACACCTCTTCTTGCTGGTGGAATTCCATCTAAACGGAACTGTCCAAGTGTCTTATTGTCTCTTGCAAATTGTCTCTCACCCTGTACAACGTGGATGTCAACGGCTGTCTGGTTATCCGCTGCAGTAGAGAAAATCTGGCTCTTCTTTGTCGGAATAGTTGTGTTTCTTTCAATTAATCTTGTTGCAACACCACCCATTGTTTCAATGGAAAGGGATAATGGTGTAACATCAAGTAAAAGAATATCGCCTGCACCAGCATCTCCAGCTAATTTTCCACCTTGGATACTTGCACCGATTGCAACACATTCATCTGGATTTAAGCTCTTAGATGGTTCTTTACCAGTTAATTGTTTTACCTTTTCCTGAGCAGAAATCATACGAGTAGAACCACCAACTAATAATACTTTATCTAATTCAGATGCGCTCATACCTGCATCTCTTAATGCATTTTGAACTGGTGTAGCTGTTCTTTCAATTAAATCATGTGTTAATTCATCAAACTTCGCTCTTGTTAAATTCATATCCAAGTGCTTTGGACCTTCTGCTGTAGCAGTGATGAATGGAAGATTGATATTTGTAGTCGTAGCAGATGATAATTCTTTCTTTGCTTTTTCAGCTGCTTCTTTTAATCTCTGAAGCGCCATCTTATCGTTTGATAAGTCAACACCTTCGCTCTTTTTAAATTCCTCTAACATCCATTGTGTAATCTTATTATCAAAGTCATCTCCACCAAGACGGTTATCACCACTTGTTGCTAGAACTTCAATTACACCATCTCCAATTTCGATGATAGAAACGTCGAATGTACCACCACCTAAATCGTATACCATGATTTTTTGTTCATGTTCATTATCAAGACCATATGCAAGGGCTGCTGCTGTTGGTTCGTTGATAATTCTCTTAACTTCTAAGCCAGCAATTTTACCTGCATCCTTTGTTGCCTGTCTTTGTGCATCATTAAAATATGCTGGAACTGTGATTACTGCTTCTGTAACCTTTTCACCTAAATAAGCTTCTGCATCAGCTTTTAACTTCTGAAGAATCATAGCGGAAATTTCCTGTGGAGAATATTTCTTACTATCAATGTCTACTTTATAATCAGTTCCCATATGTCTTTTAATAGAAGAAATTGTCTTTTCTGCATTTGTTACTGCCTGACGCTTTGCAGGTTCTCCAACTAATCTTTCACCAGTCTTTGTAAATGCTACGATAGATGGTGTTGTACGTACGCCTTCTGTATTTGCAATAACAACTGGTTTTCCACCTTCCATAACTGCTACACATGAGTTTGTTGTTCCTAAATCGATACCAATAATTTTACCCATAATTTGAGTCCTCCTAAATATATTTATATATTGGTTAGTTCGCTACCTGTACCATAGAATGTCGTACTACAGTGCCTTTATACGTATATCCTTTTTGAAACTCTGCTGCTACAATATTTTCTCCTAACTCTTCATTCTCTTCATGCAGTACTGCATTATGAAGATTTGGATCAAATTCTTTTCCTACAGCCTCGATAGGTTCTACACCTAATTCTTCCAATGTTTTCATAAATTGCTTATATATTTTATCCATTCCATCTACAAAAGCTCCGTTTTTGTCTTCTTCTGGAACTGCCGCCAATCCTCTTTCAAAATTGTCAACAACAGGAAGGATTTTTTCGATTACTGACTTTGCACCTACTTCAAACATGGCTGCTTTTTCTTTGTCTGTTCGTTTGCGATAATTATCGAACTCTGCCATTGTTCTTTTGGCGCGATCGGTCAACTCTTCAATTTGAATATCTTTTTTGTCTTTTTTTTCTTTCTTTTCTTTTTTCATACCGAAGAAGTTTTTCTTAATAATTTCTTCGCCATCTTCTGACACTTTGGTTTCTTCCGTATCTTCTACGGACTCACCTTCCTCATTCTTTTCTGGTGGAGCTTCTGCATTTGCTTCATTTATAAGCTCTTCTGCTGCATCCTGTGCATCTTCTGCAAGAATTTCTTCCGTGAAATCCTTTTCAACATTATCTGCCACGGTTCCATCCGCCTTTCTACATTTTCTTATTATATATATAATCTAGCTGTTCCATCAGCGTTTTTAGGGTATCTACTACTTTTTCATAATCCATACGCTTCGGTCCAATAATTCCGATTGTTCCCTGGATTCCATCTCCGAGTGCATAATTTGCAGTAACTATGCTACAATCTTTCATCGTTTGGACTGGGGCTTCATCTCCAATATAAACTTGAATCCCATGCTCCTTATTATCTAAGGAGCTAGAAATCAGACTCGTTAACTGTTCTTTTTCTTCAAATGTGGATATCAGTTCACTCGCCCTTTCTCCATCGCTTAATTCCGGATATTTGAATATATTCGTAGCCCCGCTCGTATAAATTTGCGGTTGCTCCTCGTCTACCTTAATTGCCTCTGCCACTGCCTCCAATACACCGCCCACAACGCCACTATAGTCGCCGGCATTTTCCTTAAGCTTTGTAATGATAGCAAGACTGATTTCATCAATGGTTAGACCGTTTAAAGTACTATTTAAAAGAATGTTGAGTGACAATAAAGCGTCATTGCTAATATTTTCTTCAATATCTAAAATCGTATTCTTAATTATATTTCCTTCCGCTACAATCACAACAAGCAGTTTATTATTTTCTACTTTTGAAAGTTGAATAAATTTCAACTTTGTATGGTGTAATGTCGGTGCAGAAATCATTGTAGCATAGTTTGTGTTTACGGCAAGTATTTTTGCCATATGCTTTAGAAGCAGTTCAACCCGATCTACTCGTTGTACTAGTAAATCTTTCATTTTCGTTACTTCCCGCTCTTTTTCTTCCATCATGTTATCGACATATAGACGATAGCCCTTATCGGAAGGAATACGACCAGCTGATGTATGAGGCTGTAATATTAATCCCAATTCTTCTAAATCAGCCATCTCATTTCGTATGGTTGCAGAACTTAGATTCAAATCCGTGTATTTGGAAATAGTTCGTGATCCAACCGGCTCACCAGTTTCCAGATATGTTTGGATAATTGCCTTTAAAATTTTCATTTTTCTGGAATCTAATTCCAATTGGTATCACTCCCCTTCATTTTGTTAGCACTCGATTGAGAGGAGTGCTAACATCTATCCATAAGATAGCACTCCTATAATCTAATGTCAACACTTTTTGAAAAAAAAATTATAAATAAAATATAAACTTATGTTTTCCCCATTATTTTATAATTATCCTGCTAGAATTTTCTATTCAAACCATTCCATCTATGGTATCTTCTATGAAAAGCATCGTTCGATGATAGAAAAAGGACTTTTTATAACCCATAATTCGCTATAAAAAGTCCGTATATGTATATTATTTTCCAACAGGTGTTCCTAAAATTAATGTTAGCCCCGTAATCACAATGATTATCATTCGTATCGTAGAAAATTTCATTCCTGTGCGAATTAAATTTTTTTCTTCTGCCATTGCAATAACCCATCCCATTTGATCTGGCGTTGCCTGTCCTTTGTTCATCGGAATAAGCATATTATTTTTCATACATAATATAACTTGTTCCGGTGTAGCATATACACCATCAACATCATCCCAAGAAAAGGAAAGATGTTCCTTTTTTTCAATTTTGTAAACTTCGATTTGATTTTCATTTATATGTATTCTCTTTAAAGAGTCGGTAGGAATGTCCCTTTGTTTTATTGTTTTGCGAATCCTTCTTTCCATCATTCCCACATTAATCACTGGTAATATGACACATAAAAAAGAAACGGCAAGTGCAAAGAGTACATTTTGATTTGAAACGTCAACCCTCCTCAATATCATTGCCACCGAAAACATCCCATAAGCATACATAATGACTAGTATAAGAAATAGCGCTTTTTTCCTACAAAATGTATTCCAATATATAGTATTGCGATAACTTTTATCATCGAGCGATGTATGAAATTCCACGTTGTTTGCCATAACCTTCTCCTATTCTTGACTCGTTTTATTATATCCTGGAGGAATTAAGAATCCAATAAAAATTCCCCCATGACATAATTACTCACATCAATTCCCTCTTTTGTTAACCTAATATATCCATCGGCTTCCTCAACGAATGATAGATTCATTAACCTGCCTGTCACTTCTCCATACACAGAAGAGTACGAACAAAGAAATCTCTCTTCAAAATCCTGTAAAGATACTCCTTCCATCATTCGAAGTCCAAGGAACATAAACTCTTCCATTTGCTCTTTTTTGGTTAATGTTGTTCTTTCTTTTTTTATTTGGCATAATGAATTGCCCCCATCCTTTAGCCGGTTGCAATAATCATCGAAACTTTCTATGTTTGAAGATCGCGTATTTTTATAATAGGATGCAGCACCAATCCCAAACCCAATATAACTTGTCCCATTCCAATAAAATTTATTGTGTCTGCACTCGTATCCAGGCTTCGAATAATTGGATATTTCATAACGTCCATATCCATATTGCCTTAGTATCTCTTCCGTTAAAGTGTACATTGCTCGTTCTGTATCTTCATCTGGGAGATGCTTATTGGAAAAAAAAGTGTCTGGTCCATCACAGCTGCTACCATACCGGCTCCGCTCATCGTCTTCTTTGTGATATCTCTCATAAAAGGGGGTTCCTTCTTCAATAATTAAACTGTAAGCAGATATGTGCTCCGGGTTCAGACTTACCACCCGCTCTAATGTTTTCTTATAAGACTTTGTAGTCTGCCCTGGCAATGCAGCCATAATATCGATATTCACGTTTGTGAAACCTTCCTCTCGTACGAGACGAAAGCTTTCCAAAAAATCCTCATACGTATGAATCCTACCTAATTCTTTTAACTCATCATTCACGGTAGATTGCAACCCTAGACTAATCCGATTTATACCTGATTTCTTATAAATCTGCAACTTTTCTCTTGTCAGTGTTCCCGGATTACATTCCATTGTCATTTCCACATCATCGGCAAACGTAAAGTTTTTTTTCAAGGAAGATAATATCTCATGGATGTAGTCTGCCTTTAGAATCGACGGCGTACCCCCACCAAAAAATACTGACTTTACAATGGGATTGTCTTCATGTATGTTAGTGCTGTCATAGTGATTTCTTTTATTAATGCATTTTTGTAATCCAACTGCCCATATTCCACACAAGGCCCAGATAAGAAATCACAATAATAACACTTTCGAACGCAAAAGGGGATATGGATGTATATCCCTAAATCTTTAATTTTCATCTAATTTTAATACACTCATAAATGCTTTCTGAGGAATCTCCACATTTCCAACCATACGCATTCGCTTCTTTCCTTCTTTTTGCTTTTCTAGAAGCTTACGTTTACGAGAGATGTCACCACCATAACATTTCGCTAATACGTCTTTACGCATCGCTTTTACCGTTTCTCTCGCAATAATCTTACTACCAACTGCAGCCTGAATTGGAATCTCAAATAATTGTCTTGGAATCTCTTCCTTTAATTTTTCGCACATTTTTCTTCCACGTTCGTAAGCGCTTCCTTGGAATACGATAAAAGAGAGAGCATCTACTTCTTCACGATTTACCAAAATATCAAGCTTAACTAATTCGCTTTGCTTGTACTCCTTCATTTCATAATCAAAGGATGCGTATCCACGGGAACGAGATTTTAAAGCATCAAAGAAATCGTAAATAATTTCATTGAGAGGCAAATCATAACGGAGTAGGGCCCTCGTTTCTTCCATGTATTCCATGCCAAGATAAATACCACGTCTTTCCTGACATAAATCCATAATTGCACCAATAAATTCAGTTGTAACCATAATTTCTGCTGATACATAAGGTTCTTCCATATAATCTATCTCGGAAGGATCTGGCAAGTTTGAAGGGTTTGTAATCTCAAGCATTGTACCATCCGTTTTATAAACACGGTAAACTACGCCTGGCGCTGTTGTTACTAAATCAAGATTGTATTCTCTCTCAAGACGCTCTTGGATGATTTCTAAGTGTAAAAGTCCAAGGAAACCACAGCGAAAACCGAAACCTAAAGCTATGGAAGTTTCTGCCTCAAACTGCAAAGATGCATCATTTAACTGAAGTTTTTCAAGGGCATCTCGTAAATCACCATATTTTGCACCATCAGCTGGATACACACCACAAAATACCATCGGTGTTACTTTTTTATAACCGGGTAATGGCTCACTAGAAGGATTATCGATTCGAGTAATTGTGTCACCAACCATCGTATCTCGGACATTTTTTATACTAGCTGTAATATATCCTACCATACCAGCGCGCAATTCCTCGCAAGGGATAAATTGACCTGCACCAAAATATCCTACCTCAACAACATCTGCGATAGCTCCAGTCGCCATCATTTTAATTGAAGTCCCTTTTGATACACTACCTTCTTTGATACGGCAGAATACGATAACTCCCTTATACGCATCATACAAGGAGTCAAAAATCAATGCCCTCGGTGCCTCCGATTTCCAACCGGTGCTGGTATTTTGCAACTACCTGCTCTAATACATCCTCAATTCCAATTCCATTTTTGGCAGATTCTAGGTGCATCCGATGTACGATTCCTATCACGTCTTCACGCTGCCACTCTATCTGGGTCTGCACTTGTAGGTCGATTTTATTAATGACTGGAAAACATCCAAATCATGATCAAGGGCTAAATATACATTGTAATGTCTGTGCCTCAATCCCTTGGCATCCACGACTAAAATAGCACCATCACAAGCAGCAAGACTTCTTGATACTTCATAGTTAAAGTCAACATGTCCAGGTGTGTCAATTAAATTAAAGATATACTCTTCCCCGTTTTTCGCTTTATAAACAACGCGCACCGATTGGGCCTTAATGGTTATTCCCCTCTCACGCTCTAAATCCATGTTATCTAACACTTGGGCTTGCATTTCTCTGGATGTCAATAGCCCTGTTTTTTCTATAATACGGTCCGCTAATGTAGACTTGCCATGGTCTATATGGGCAATGATACAAAAATTTCGAATTTTACTTTGATCGATATGAGACATAGACTCCTCCTGTAATTTCTGACATTTGGGCTTATTATAGCATATGCAAGTCACGACAACAAGGGGGGAATTTCTCCCCCCACTCCCCCGTAAACAGACTTTACTCACTAAGTACCTTGTGTAGAATATCTGCTAAAACTGGCATAGTATTCATCGCTTCTTCTACTGTATTTGTTTGAGCGCCAACCTCTACCAAAGCACAGCGAGACATTAAATGCTCATTATACCGCATTTGCTTTAAGTAAATCACACGCATTAAGTCCGGATAATAAGCTTCGGCTGTAAGTGCCATCTGCAAACTAAAGGCTAAATTATCCTCACGATATGGATTTTCTAATCCTGGTATTTCTCCGTTTGTATCCCTGCATACTCCATTAAAAAACATGAGACGGGCGGTCTGTTTTCCATCAATTTCTGTGACTAAATGCACGTCTTCCTTCACTCCGTCCCTATGTAAATC
>JBKTKK010000012.1:0-23994 GCA_047242405.1 Lachnospiraceae bacterium
TTATATTTATTCGTACTTCCAAAATAAACGATAAATGATATTTAAGACATAAGATAACTGTTTAAAAAATACACCTGACAAAACAGGTAGGGAGGTTTCTATGAAAATAGGACAAAAAATAAAAGAACTACGAGTCTTGAAAGGTCTAACCCAGGAAGAGTTGGCTGACAGAGCAGAATTATCAAAAGGGTTTATATCACAATTAGAAAGAGATCTAACCTCTCCTTCTATTGCTACCTTAGTAGACATTCTTCAATGCCTCGGTACAACCATCAATGATTTCTTTAATGACAGTCCCGACGAACAAGTTGTCTTTGGCCGAGACGATTACTTTGAAAAGACAGATACCGAATTACAAAACAAAATCCAGTGGATTATCCCGAATGCCCAGAAAAACATAATGGAACCGATCTTAATTAAATTAGAAGCAGGTGGTTCCACCTATCCTGATAATCCTCATGAAGGAGAAGAATTTGGACACATATTATCTGGTTCAATTACGATAACTTTAGGTAATAAAACTTATAAAGCAAAAAAAGGGGAATCCTTTTATTATAAAGCAGACAAAAAACATTATATTACATCAAAAACCGGCGCTACCCTTCTTTGGGTTAGCTCACCGCCGAGCTTTTAATGTAGGATAGGAGAACAAATGAAAAGTTCATTAATTGATTTAGTAAATATCTCAAAAAGTTTTGACAACCAATTAATTCTAGATGATTTAAATTTATCTGTACATGAAAATGAGTTCATAACGTTACTTGGCCCAAGTGGATGTGGAAAAACAACTACCCTTCGTATTATCGGAGGATTCGAAACTCCTGACAGAGGAAAAGTTATTTTTGATGGAGTCGATATCACTAGCCTTCCCCCCCATAAACGAGCCCTTAATACAGTCTTCCAAAAGTATGCCCTCTTTACTCATATGACCATTGCAGAAAATATTGCTTTTGGGTTGAAAATAAAAGGAAAAAGTAAGGCTTATATTCAAGATAAAATTAAATATGCTTTAAAACTTGTTAATCTAGATGGCTATGAAAACCGTTCTCCAGAATCACTAAGTGGTGGACAACAACAGCGAATTGCTATTGCAAGGGCAATCGTTAACGAACCAAAAGTATTATTGCTTGATGAACCACTTGGCGCCTTAGATTTAAAATTAAGACAAGACATGCAGTATGAGTTAATTCGTTTGAAAAACGAATTGGGAATCACTTTTATATATGTTACACATGATCAGGAAGAAGCCCTCACTATGTCTGATACGATAGTAGTTATGAACCAGGGCTATATTCAACAAATGGGCTCACCTGAAACAATCTATAATGAACCAGAGAATGCGTTTGTTGCCGACTTTATTGGAGAAAGTAATATTGTTGATGGTATTATGCTTCAGGATAAGCTTGTTGAGATATTAGGAGCCAAATTCCCATGTGTAGATACTGGGTTTGGAATGAAGAAGCCGGTAGATGTTGTTATCCGTCCGGAAGATATCGATCTAGTAAAACCAGGGGAAGGAACAATCGATGGTGTCGTTAAACACCTTATTTTTAAAGGGGTTCACTACGAGATGGAAGTAGAAGCCGGCGGCTTTGACTGGTTAGTACACAGTACCGATATGTCCGCAGTCGGAACAAAAGTCGGCATCCGTGTAGATCCATACGACATACAGATTATGCATAAACCAGTATCTGAGGATGAAGAGGCGGTGGGAATTGATGACTAAAAAGAAATTACTAGCGGGACCATATTTATTGTGGATGATTGCTTTTACGCTCATCCCCTTAGGTCTTATTGTTTACTATGGGTTTACAAGTCGGGACGGAACCTTTACTATGCAAAATATTTTAGCAATTGCATCGCCTGCCCACTATAAGGCATTGGCCTTATCATTAAAACTATCACTTGCATGCACGGCCGTTTGCCTTTTACTTGCCTACCCATTGGCACTTATATTAAAAAATAAAAATGTTGGGCAAGGAAGCTTTGTTATACTTATTTTCATTTTGCCTATGTGGATGAACTTTTTACTTCGCACCTACGCATGGCTGAATTTACTAGACGATGGTGGTATTTTACAAACATTCTTTGAAAGATTGGGAATTACTACAACCTCTATTATTGGTACTGATTATGCAATTATATTAGGTATGGTGTACAATTTTCTTCCATTTATGGTTCTGCCACTTTACAATGTGTTGACAAAAATAGATGATAATATAATAAATGCAGCTAAGGACTTAGGTGCAAACAGCGTACAAACGTTTTTCCGCATTATACTTCCACTTAGTCTACCTGGAATTATAAGTGGAATTACAATGGTATTTGTACCATCCTTAACAACTTTTGTTATTTCAGATTTATTAGGTGCAAGAAAGGTTATGTTAATTGGTAATATCATTGAACAGGAATTTACGGTAGCAGATAACAGAAATTTAGGTTCGGGGCTCTCGTTTGTCTTGATGATATTTATATTAATTAGCATGGCTCTCATTAACCGCTATGATAACAATGGAGAGGGGACAACATTCTAATGAAGAAACTTTTTTCACAGATCTATTTAGCATTAATATTTATATTCCTTTACGCTCCAATCGTTACACTTATGGTTTATTCGTTTAATGAAACGAAAGCGAGCCGCTTTAGTGGTTTTACCCTAAAATGGTATGTGGAATTGTTCCAAAGCGAAATGATGATGGAGGCATTGGTTAACACCTTATTTATCGCCACCATTTCCGCCTCTGTGGCAACCATAATTGGAGTAATCTCCTGCATTGGTATCAATGCACTGAACGCTCGGTCCCGTGGAATTTTTTTAGCATTAAATAATATACCAATCCTTAACTCGGAACTCGTAACTGGTCTTTCCCTTATGCTAGTATTTATTGCTTTCGGAATTACCGCCGGATACAAGACAATTTTAATTGCACACATTACCTTTAATATCCCTTATGTCATCTTAAGTGTCATGCCAAGGTTACGAAAAACAAATAAAAGTACGTATGAGGCAGCAATGGATTTAGGTGCTTCTCCTATTTATGCCTTTTTTAAAGTTGTATTTCCAGAATTAGTACCAGGAATTGTGTCTGGCTTTCTATTGGCCTTTACAATGTCACTTGATGACTTTATCATTACTTATTTTACAAGAGGAGCTGGAATTAATACACTTTCTACTTTAATATACAGCGAAGTACGTAAGGGAATAAAGCCTTCGATTAACGCATTATCCACGATCATGTTTGTCTCTGTCCTTATCTTATTGATATTTATCAAAAAGCCAAGGAATAAGACTTCACCTACTGCATAATGCAAATCAGTAATATTAAGGAGTACGCCGTGAGAAAAACAATACTAGCTCGATTTTTTAGCACATGCATAGCTTTAAGCCTATGCTTCTCCCTGACGGGATGTGGAGACAAGCAAGACACCACTTCTGGAAATGTGTTAAAAATATACAACTGGGGGGAGTATATTGATGAAGATATCATAACAGAATTTGAAGCCGAAACAGGGATTGATGTCATATATGATACGTTCACAACCAATGAAGAAATGTATGCAAAAATTTCAGCAGACCCTTCCCTTTATGATGTTATATGCCCCTCTGATTATATGATTGCAAAATTGATAGAAAATAACCTTTTATCCCCTATCAATTGGAACAATGTTCCTAACATTGCAAACATTGGAGAAACATATATGGATCGTGTAAGCGAATTTGATCCTGGAAATCAATATACCGTACCTTATACATGGGGTACGGTTGGGATTCTATATAACACGAAAATGATAACGGAACCAGTGGATAGTTGGGACATCCTTTGGGATGAAAATTATAAAAATAATATCATTATGCAGGATTCCGTACGCGATGCCTTTGCTGTTGCCTTGAAAAAATTAAACTACTCATTAAACGCTACTGATCCTGAACAATTAAAAGAGGCGCAACAATTGCTACAACAACAGTATCCTCTCGTAAAGGCATATGCCATAGATGAGGTTCGAGACAAAATGATAAACAATGCCGCAGCCCTAGGTGTGATCTATTCCGGTGAATATCTATTTTGTAAAGAAGAAAACCCTGACTTAGCTTATGTTGTTCCAAAAGAAGGTTCAAATCTTTGGTTTGATGGGTGGGTTATTACAAGCGCATCCAAAAACAAAGAGAATGCAGAAAAGTGGCTTGATTTTCTTTGCCGACCGGACATTGCTTATCGAAACTTTGAATACATTACCTATGCAACTCCAAATACTGCAGCTATGGAAATGATAGATTCTGACATCCGTAATGATAACGGTGTCTTTCCAGATGAAGAAACATTATCTCGCTGCGAGATTTTTAAATTCCTCGGACAAGAAGTTGAAGATTATTATTATGAACTTTGGAAACTTGTAAAATATAAATAAGGAAAAGGCGAAAAGCATTCATTTAAATGCATTTCGCCTTTTTCTCACTTATCCACCCGAATAACTAATTGTAAGAGTGTTAATAATACCAGTAAACAGGAAAGGAATTAACAATTATGACTGGTGATTATAGTTCATTATGGACAAATACCTGCACGTTGCAAAAACGAGATCGTTTAATCGGTGATAAAAAAGCCGATGTACTCGTAATTGGATGTGGCATAACAGGAATATTAACCGCTTACTTTCTTAAACAGCAAAACTATCAAGTGATTTTGTTAGATGCTGATAAGATTGCTGGAGGACAAACAAAAAACACTACTGCAAAAATAACCTGTCAACATGGGGCAATTTATCAAGATTTAATAAAGTACTATGGTTATGAAACAACAAAAGTATATTCGGATGCAATGAAAAATGCAATCAATCTTTATAAAACAATCATACATGAGAATAATATTGATTGTAACTTTGAAATCGTACCATCTTATCTCTATACAAAAATGCAGGAAAAAAAACTTGAAAAAGAGGCGGAAGTCGCTTTACAAGTCGGAATATGTGCAGAGCTTACCAACAAAACTGCATTACCTTTCACCCCTGCTTTGGCCTTAAAATATGACCGACAGGCCCAATTCCATCCCTTGAAGTTTCTTAAATTTCTCTGTGAAGATTTAGAAATTTATGAAAATAGCAAGGTTTTGAATATTGAAGGGAACAAAGCTATTACAGAAAATGGAAGTGTTTTTGCCGATCATATTGTCGTCGCTTCTCACTATCCCTTCATCAATATTCCGGGATTTTATTTCACTCGATTACATCAAGATCGCTCCTACGTTTTAGCATTAAAACAAAACATCAGCCTCGATGGCATGTATTATGGAATCGATCCAGATAGTTATTCCTTCCGAAACTATGAAGATTACCTTTTATTGGGCGGTTGCCCTCATCGTACTGGAAAAAATAAATATGCATTCGACGAAAAATCTTATGGGGGGGCATACGATATATTACGTAAAGCTGCGAAAAAATGGTATCCAACAGCCGAAGAAATATACAGATGGTCCGCTCAAGACTGTATACCTGCAGGAAAAATGCCTTATATTGGTAAGTACTCTTCTAGAGAAACGAATATTTACACAGCTACAGGTTTTCAAAAATGGGGTATGACATCCTCCATGGTTGCTGCGAAAATTTTATCCGATAAAATAGTTGGAAATGACAATCCATATGCTTCTATTTTTAATCCGCAGTCCTTCCGCCCTATTCCAACGATCGGAAACATATTAAGCGAAACAACCCATGCAGTTATCGGACTTTCCAGTTCTATTTTACCATTGCCGCAAACGAAGTTGAAAAATATAAAAAAGGGTACTGGCGCAGTAATCTCATATCGTGGAAAGAAGGTTGGTGTCTACCGCTCTCCAGCAGATAAGCTGTATGCCGTATCTGCAATCTGCCCTCACTTAGGCTGTAAACTTCGTTGGAATCAGGATGAACTATCATGGGATTGTCCTTGTCATGGGTCACGTTTTGACTATAAAGGAAACTTAATTGATAACCCATCGAAAAAGGAGCTGAAACATGTTACATGTAACAAAAACAAGTAAACAATATTTCGAAGGCTGGTATTTAAAGCAGCAATGTAACAATCTAGCTTGCTGTCATCCGTTGCAAAGGTAAGTTCCAGCGACAGCCATGCCTTTATTCAAATAATAACATTGGATCAATCTTATTATATCGAATTTCCAATTAGCACCTTCCACCGGGTAAGTAAAAGATTCGACATAAAGATTGGTGAAAATCGTTTTAATAGAAAAGGTATGATTATAAATATTCATACCGATGATTTAACAATAAAGGGGAAATTACAGTTTATCGATCCAACACCATTGGCTTACCCTATTATGGGACCCTTCTCCTTGATACCAAATATGGAGTGTATACATGAAGTAATTAGTATGCATCACATAGTGGAAGGGGCAATAACTATTAATGGAAAAACTTATGAATATAATATGAACACCCATGCCATAGGTTACATTGAAGCAGATAAAGGTACTTCTTTTCCTTCCCAATATATATGGACACAAAGTTGTGAAAGTGTCGCTACTCCCTTTAGCATTACGGCAGCAATTGCTGAAATACCTCTAGCATCTTGGCTTTTTCATGGTTGTATTTGCTGTATATTATATAAAGGCAAGCAATATCGATTAGCAACCTATTTAGGTGCCCATATTAAAAATTTGAAAAAAGATTGCGTCATTATCGAACAAAAAAATTATCGCTTAGAAATTCGATTGCATAAAGAGAATTCGAACCAACTAATGGCGCCCTCCTTTGGCAAAATGAATCGTACTATACATGAAAGCCTTAATAGTTTGGTCGAATACAATTTTTATGTAAATAATCAATTAGTATTTCATTATATATCCCCAAAATCTAGCTTTGAATATGTTTTTTGATTTAAAAAGATATAGGCTACAAGCTTTAACCGAAAAAAAGTACAGGGGCCTTTTTATTGACTCCCTGTACAAAAACTTCTTTGAATTTATATTGTTATTTAAACGTTCTCTGGTGTATTGTCCTCTGGTGTATTGTCCTCTGGCACGATAATATTCAATAGGAAAACTACTAGGAAGGATACCATCAGTGAACTTCCCATAATATTCTTTACAATCTGTGGGAGAAACTGGAGAATTTCAGGTACGCTATCAATACCAATACCGATGGCAAGGGCAATACCCACGATCATCTTGTTCCGGTAATTTAAAGGCTGCTCCCCTAACAACTGGATACCTGACATAGTAATGGCTGCAAATACAGTTACTGTGGCACCTCCAAGTACAGGCTGTGGTATCGTTGTCATCAGAGCACTAAACTTCGGACAAATGCCTGCAGCCAGCATTATTATACCTACAATTAAAAATACTTTCTTCGCTACTACCTTTGTGGTGCAAATTAACCCCACATTCTGACTGTAAGGATCGGTTGGCAGACCTCCAATACAGGCACCAATCATACCGCAAATACTCTGGCCCTTAATGGCACCGCCAATTTCCTTGTCCGTAGCCTGTCTTCCGAAACCGCCCATAGCTGTTGAAGAAACGTCTCCAATTGTCTGAACAGCCTGAACGATGTACATCAGAATCATCATAATAATAGCATCGGGATGGAACTCTAAACCAAAGTGAAAAGGAACTGGTACGGAAAAGAATCCTGCCTGCTTAAATTCCGTAAAATCAATAATTCCTCCCATAAAAAGAGCGATGAGATAACCTGCCCCAATTCCGATCAACATGCCTGATACTTTAATATAGCCCTTTCCAAAAAGACTGCAAGCTAAAGTCACAACAAGCGTTACCAAGGCCAGAATCCAAAACTGTCCGGAACCGAAGGTCCCTGCTTTCTGGGCTGCAGATCCACCTCCCATGTATGTAATAGCTGTCTTATAAAGGGAAAGTCCTATACTTAATACAACGGTACCGCTGACAATGGGGGGAAAGAATCTCCTAATTTTTCCCATAAACATACCAATAAAGATTGAAACAAAACCAGCTACAAGCTGAGAACCAAAAATGGCCGCAATACCATACTGACTTCCGATCATTGTTAAGATGGGCATATAGGCAAAAGCCACGCCCATTACACTAGGAAGCCCCATTCCAAACCCAAATAGTGGATATAGCTGGAGAAGGGTTGTGATACCACCGATAATCATAGCTGCTTGGGTAAGCATGATTTTCTCCTCTACGGGAAGGTTCAACGTCGCTGCAATCAGCATGGGCGGGGTAATGTTTCCTACCAGCATCGCCAGCTCATGCTGCATAGCCTGTGGGAAAGCGCGCCCCATGGACGGATTTCCATTTAGTTGAAATAGTTCCCTATCATCTTTCGCCTGCATTTTCATGCTTGTACCTCCTCTTGCTTTTACACACGGACTTTTAAGCCGAGAAAAAGCTCTCTAATCCAGGCGAAATATACCACACCACACCAATTTTGTCAATAAAAATATATTTTTCGTTCAACTTCGACAATATAAGTAGACGAAATGCACCTTTACAGTCTAGCAGTTTTCTTTTTCGAACATTTTGAATATTTTTTCTGAAAGTCTTGCATCATTAATAAAAAACATGATTTCCGATTACAATTCCTTCTTGTCCCGAACTAATATGCTTGAAATATAAACTATCGCCTATATTCGAATATCCGCTTATTGCTTCTTTTGCCGCCTGCAAACAGCTTTCTTTTGGCCCTTTGGCCAGTACATACATTATACTGCCATCTGTTACCGGTGCGAACTGCCCAGGATGATATATAACGGAAACTATACTATTGGGAAACTTACCACTTTTTACACGATTCATAACGACAGCCCCTACAGCTACCTGCCCTTCATAAGGTTCTCCACCAGCTTCGCACTCGATTAATGCAGCTAATAATTCCAATTCTGTAGTGGATTCAGAAGAATCTGGTTGTGACTCTGTTTCCTTTCCGTCGTTTTCGGTATTGTTTCTTGTTCTGTCACAGATTCCTTTTTGTCGTTTCTTCTATAATAGGCGCACTTGATTCCTTCTGTGTCGCCTCTTCCACTGCTACACTGGTACCCTCTCCCTCCTAGACTTTCGGCCTCAATTTCCGTTTGACTCATCATATCTTCAAGTAAGTTTTGTTTTTCCCTTAGAACTTCTTCATAGTTATTGGCCTCTCCTTGCGCAAGGACAATTTTCTCTGCATAAAAATCGATATCCTTTGCAGCGACTTTAACTAATTGCATTAATTCTTCCTGCTTACTTGCCGCTTCTAAAATCATTTCCTCTAGCTCCATCTTTTCAGTAGCAAGCTGTTCTTCTTTTTCTTTTGTTTTGTTTAAGGTCTGGGTATATTTATCAAGCATGGACCGATCATAGGTGGACAAGTAAGATACAAAATCTGCCCGATTGAGAAAATCCATGTAATTTTCTGTATCTATAAAAATATTAAAAAAATCCGAACTTCTATTTTCATATATGTACTGAATTCGCAGTTTCATTTCCTCATACTGAGTCTCCGCTTCTTCTTTCGTTTCACTCAATTCTTCTTGTACTTGATTTAAAACATTTTGCTTCTCTTGTAATTGATCATCTAGATCCTTCATCTTTACACCCAGGTCTTTCATCGTCTGATTCAATTCCTGCATATAAGCCGTTAACTTATCTTTTGTATCTTCCATATCTTTGATATCATCGCGAATATTATCCAACCTTTGTAAAATATCATCTTCTTGATTTTCTTGTGTCTGCCGCATACCATATGTTCCTATATAAACAGTACTCGTAAGTAAAACAACTGCCAAACAAATTATACGCAGCCGCTTTTGAATATGTATCTTTGTTTTCATAATTCAACAACCTTATCCTTCGAAGCGTTTTCACATTGTTCCTTATAATATTATAAGAATTTTACTTAAAAATAGCAATGAGTATTTCATTTATCTTGTGTAACACAATCTACTGTAATTGCTGTTGGTGGCCAGATTTTCTTCGTATTAGACGCGTCTACTTACAAGCAGGCGCGCCTTTCAATGACCAAATGTTCACTTATTATAAACTCTTAACGTAGTAGATATTTCTTTTATAATAGGCATTTGGGAAAATGCATCCATCGCCTGTAGAAAATCCCCTTCCACAACAGGATCTGTAATTGCCACAATCTCTGCAACACCATGATTCCTTGATTTTTGTATTACCTGGGCAATACTAACTTTATTACGCCCTAACACGCTTGCAACATTTGCTAGCACCCCCGGTCTATCTTCCACCTGCATGCGCAAAAAGTATCGACTAATGCAACTAGAACCGTCTTTAATCTTTGTATTTTTATAACACGTACATCCAATCCGTCCATTACAGCTGTATTTTAAATTTCTGGCGCAATCAATAATATCACCTAAAATGGCACTCGCAGTTGGCATTTCTCCCGCACCTCTCCCTAAAAACATGGCGTCGTCCACGGCATCTCCGTGTAAAAAGATTGCATTAAATGAATCATTTACGGATGCTAGTGGGTGTTCCTCGGGAATCAACATAGGATGGACCCTCACCTCTATACCTTCTTCCGTATTATTTGCTACGGCTACCAATTTAATAACACATCCCATCTCCTTTGCGTATTGAATATCTACCACTTTTATATTGGCGATTCCTTCTGTTTTCACATCAGAAAAGGCGACACGGGAATGAAAAGCAACGGAAGAAAGAATTGCAATTTTTCTACCTGCATCGTATCCTTCAATATCAGAAATCGGATTTGCTTCTGCAAAACCAAGTTCTGTCGCAAGCTTGAATGCCTTATTAAAGTCCATTCCATCTTTCGTCATTCGTGTAAATATATAATTTGTCGTTCCATTTACGATTCCTAAAATACTTGTGATATGGTTCACAGCCAAACACTCTTTAATAGGTCGAATGATTGGTATTCCACCGCCTACAGATGCCTCAAATAGTAAGTCCTTTCCCGCAGTATGGGACGCTTCCAACAACTCCTGCCCATGCTCTGCCAATAAGTCTTTATTGGCAGTAACAACATTTTTCCCTGCCCAGAAGGACTCCAAAATATAAGTTCTTGCAGGTTCCATACCTCCAATCACTTCAACTATAATATCTATTTCTTTATCCTCCCGTATCTCCTCCCAACGATCCGTAAGCAATGATGGATCTATACCTAATCGTTCTTTTTTCATATCCTGAACCAAAATCTTCTTTATTTCTAAGTTTGCACCAATTTTATTAACCATTTTTTCTTCTTGTCGGCGGATCAATTTGTATACCCCCATACCGACAGTACCTATCCCTAATAGTGCAATTTTAACTACCGTTTCTCCTTCCATATAAGGCCCCCTTTAATTACTCCTTATATCCTATCTGCTTTATAACAAATTTGACACTATTATTGATTGAATTAGTCATCAAATTTTAAATCCGATTCTATATGGCTTGTTTTAAACCCACTTGGCGAAATACCATAAGCATTTTTGAAATTTCGAAAAAAGGAAGAATAATCTGCAAAACCAGCTTTTAAATATACTTCCGTAATGGGGCAGTCTTTTTTTATTTCCTCACAAGCAACAATTAGTTTTTTGTTTATGATAAAACTATGGACTGTCATTCCCGTAAGTTCTTTGAATTTTCTTAAAAAATGATACTTGCTCATATTTACATACGAAGCCAAATCATCCACACCAATTGGTTCTTGAATATGTTTTCCTATATATTCGGATACCGTTTTCACCAAAGGGTGGAGAACCATTTCTTCCTGTCGGAAGTAATAATCTTTCCTACTACACAGTTCGTTTAAATAAACAAAAAACATTGTCAGGTGTGCCCGATCCATTAACTCTTTGCCATTTATATGTTCCATAAATGGAGCGTCGGTCAAGGCTAACTTAATCAACATGTTTCGAAGCATTTCTTCATAATAAATCGGAAAATGGTAAGCACAGGCACGATGTCGAGAAAAACATTGACTAAGATCTAATACGGAATTTGATAACTGATTTAACATCTCATTCGATATCCATAAAATAATCCTTTTTGACCGTTCATGCTTGTGCTCCACATAATGGTATTTATGCATTGCATTTCGATCTATTAGTAGAAAATCTCCCTTTTTTAGATTGTAGGTAACGTTCTCGACTAAACTCGAGAATTCTCCCTCCATAACATAGATAATTTCATAAAAATTATGGTAATGTAACTTTGTCGCACCGATTGGAGTACCGCGCTTTTCAAATACCTCAAAATCTTCATTGAGCATATACTGACGTTCATCTTCGGAAGCCATAAATTTTGTCGTACTTTTTTTCAAAAGAACCACCTATCTTTCCAATGTAATTTTCTACCTAATAGCAATTTTTGCAAACAAATTAGCAATAAATATGATTTTCAAGCACTTTTATATATAATATAATATAAATGTAAGAATTTTAAAAGTATAACATCACTGAAAGTGAGGATAAACTATTATGGATATGACACTTAGATGGTATGGCAGTAAATTTGATACTGTTACCCTAAAACAAATAAGACAAATTCCCGGTGTTACTGGAGTTATTTCCACTCTTTATGACTCCATTCCAGGAGAAGCTTGGAAATTAGAGGATATCCTAGCATTAAAAAAAGAAATTGAAGATTCCGGTTTAAAACTTTTAGGTATTGAAAGCGTAAATATCCATGATGCCATTAAAGTAGGCACTCCTGACCGCGATCAATATATTGAAAACTATATTACAACATTAGAACGCCTTGGACAGGCAGATATCCATTTGGTTTGTTATAATTTTATGCCCGTATTTGATTGGACTCGTACCGAGCTTGCTCGTATGCGCCCCGACGGATCAACGGTACTTGCATATTCCCAAAATGCCGTTGATCAATTAAACCCAGAAGATATGTTTGCTTCCATCTCTGGAGATGCCAATGGTACAATTTTACCTGGTTGGGAACCAGAACGAATGGCAAATATAAAAGAATTATTTGCTCTTTACAAAGATATTGATGACGAAAAATTATTTGAAAACTTAAAATATTTCTTAGAAAGAATTATGCCAGTTTGTGACAAATATGACATTAATATGGCCATTCATCCTGACGATCCTGCTTGGAGCGTTTTTGGTTTGCCAAGAATTATTATTAATAAGAAAAATATACTACGTATGATGCAAATGGTTGATAACCCTCATAATGGTGTTACCTTCTGTTCCGGTTCTTATGGTACGAACTTAGACAATGATTTACCTGATATGATCCGTTCTTTAAAAGGTAGAATTCATTTCGCACATGTTCGTAATTTAAAATTTAATTCACCAACTGATTTTGAAGAGTCTGCCCACTTATCTTCCGATGGAAGCTTTGATATGTATGAAATCATGTTAGCCTTATATGATATCGGTTTTACTGGTCCCATCCGCCCAGATCATGGACGTATGATATGGGATGAAGTCGCTATGCCAGGCTATGGTTTATATGACCGTGCATTAGGTGCAACTTATTTAAACGGTCTATGGGAAGCAATTATAAAAGCTCATAAATAATTATTAATATAAAAGAGAGAATATATACAAGAAAGGATATGATAACATGCAATTAACAAAACAAGGATTAAACGATAAGGCCGCATGGGAGGCTGCTGGATATGCATTACCAAAATTTGATATTGATGCAGTAACAAAGACTACGAAAGAAAATCCACAATGGATACACTTTGGAGCTGGAAATATTTTTCGTGCTTTTCAGGCTAACGTAGTGCAGAATTTATTAAACGAAGGCTTGCTTGAAACTGGGCTTATTGCTGCAGAAGGCTATGATTATGAAATCGTAGAAAAAATGTATCGCCCTCATGACAATCTTGGTATTTTAGTAACCTTAAAGTCAGATGGAAATATCGAAAAAACAGTTGTTGCTAGTATTGTTGAATCACTTATTCTTGATAGCGAGGATAAGGAAGAATATGATCGTCTAAAAGAAATATTCCGCTCCGCCTCTCTTCAAATGGTCAGCTTTACAATTACAGAAAAAGGTTATAGCCTTGTAGATGGTAAAGGCAACACGTTACCTGCTATTGAAGATGACTTTAACCATGGACCTTCTAAGCCAGTAAGTTATTTAGGCAAGGTAGTATCTTTAATTTATGAAAGATACCAAAATGGAAAGTTACCAATTGCATTAGTAAGTATGGACAACTGCTCGCATAATGGGGATAAACTTTATGATGCAGTTAGTGCTTTTGCAAAAGTTTGGTCTGAAAAAGGATTTGTTGAAAAGGGATTTCTTGATTATATTAATTCCGATGCGGTTTCTTTCCCATGGTCAATGATTGACAAAATCACACCTCGTCCAGATCCAACTGTTAAATCGGTATTAGAAAAAGACAATATTTCTGATTTGGAACAAGTTATTACTTCAAAGAACACCTATGTAGCTCCATTTGTAAATGCAGAAGAATGTGAATATCTAGTAATTGAAGATAACTTCCCAAATGGAAGACCAGCTTTAGAAAAAGGTGGAATTATATTTACAACAAGAGAAACGGTAGACAAAGTTGAAAAGATGAAGGTTTGTACCTGTTTAAATCCTCTTCATACAACATTAGCTGTTTATGGCTGTCTGCTTGGTTATGAATTAATATCTGAAGAAATGAAAAATCCACTTTTAAAGAAACTCGTTGAAGTTATTGGTTATGAAGAAGGACTTCCTGTTGTTGTAAACCCTGGAATTCTTGATCCTAAGAAATTTATTGATGAAGTATTAAATATTCGTATTCCAAACCCATTTATGCCTGATGCTCCACAAAGAATTGCAACAGATACCTCACAAAAGTTAGCAATCCGTTTTGGAGAAACCATTAAAGCAT
Organism: Lachnospiraceae bacterium; assembly: GCA_047242405.1. Lineage (GTDB taxonomy): Bacteria > Bacillota > Clostridia > Lachnospirales > Lachnospiraceae > Fimimorpha. The sequence goes on from JBKTKK010000012.1 coordinate 14,794, forward strand.
ATATGGCTAGCAGCGAATTAGATGTTCAAAGCTTAAAAATGATTCCACTTGTTTTTGCAGGTTGGTTACGCTATTTAATGGGCGTTGATGACAAAGGAAATGAATTTACTTTAAGTTCAGACCCATTATTAGACACTGTTTGCCCATACGTACAAAAATATAAACTAGCAGAAACAGTTTCTGATTATTCTGAATTAGATTCCTTATTAAAGAATAAGCAGATTTTTGGAGTAGATCTTTTTGAAGCTGGTCTTGCAGACCTTGTAAAGGGCTATTTTGCAGAGTTAACAGCTGGTGTAGGTGCTGTTGAGGCAACCTTAAAGAAATACTTGGCTTAATTTATTAGGCTGGAAGAAAATTAATAGAAAGCGCCACGAAACTTCTTCCAGCCTTTAAAGTGGCATACCATTTGGTATTACAGGTATATACTATGAAATCATTCATGGATGATAATTTTCTATTAAATACAGAAACTGCGAAAACTCTCTATCATAATTATGCAAAAAATATGCCGATTTTTGATTTTCATAACCACTTAAGTGCACAGGAAATTTATGAAAATACACAATACGATAATATTACACAAGCATGGCTAGGTGGAGATCACTATAAATGGCGTGCTATGCGCACTTACGGTTTCCCAGAGTCAATGATCACAGGTAAAGAATCAACTGATTATGATAAATTCAAGGCTTGGGCAGAAACAATTGAAAATGCAATTGGAAATCCCCTTTATCATTGGACACATCTCGAATTACAACGCTATTTTGGAGTTACGAAACCATTAAGTACCGCATCCTGTGAAGAAATCTGGAATACGTGTAACGAAAAGTTAAAGAGCGAACAATTTACCGTACGAAATTTATTAAAAATGCAAAATGTTAAAGCATTATGTACAACCAATGATCCAATCGAAGATCTTGAATATCATAAAAAGCTTCAAGAAGAAGGTTTTGAAATAAAAGTTCTTCCGACCTTCCGCCCAGATAAAGCCGTATTAATTGGAAAAGAGGGTTATGAATCTTATATCGCCTCCTTAGAACAGGCCTCTGGTATTACAATTACTTCTCTACCCCAATTAAAAAAAGCATTGGAAAAACGCTTAGAATTTTTTATTTCTGTCGGATGTGTAATCACTGACCATAGTCTTGAAGGAATGATATTTGAACCTTGTACAGACGAGGAAGCAAATGAAATTTTCTGTAAAAGAATGAAGGGTGAATCACTATCCTTTGAAGAACGACGTAAATTCCAAGGAAACTTACTTGTATCCTTAGGAAAACTTTACAAGTCTAAAAATATGGCAATGCAACTTCACATTGGTGCACTTAGAAACAACTCTACTAGAATGTTCCAAAAACTTGGAGCAGATACAGGATTTGACTGTATCGACGATTTCATCTATGCACCAGAATTAAGTGCTCTATTAAATGAGATGGATAAAACCGATGAACTTCCAAAAACAATACTTTATTGTTTAAATCAAAGAGACTATGAAATTTTAGCATGTATGTGTGGAAACTTCCAATCTAGTCCATATAAAGGAAAAGTCCAGTTTGGTACCGCTTGGTGGTTCTGTGATAACAAACGTGGTATGGAAGAGCAGATGGATGTATTAGCAACTTTAGGCTTATTGTCCGTATTTATTGGTATGCTTACAGATTCTAGAAGTTTTCTTTCCTTCCCTCGCCATGAGTACTTCCGCAGAATTCTATGTAATTTGATTGGTACTTGGGTTGAAAACGGAGAATATCCAAGTGATATGGAATACTTAGCAAAATTAGTAGAAAATATTAGTTATAACAATTCTGTAAAATATCTTGGATTAAATGAATAATAAAAAAGCTGCTTACTTTTTTGTAAGCAGCTTTTTCATTATTCATATCGTTCTACCAATTTATGTTCTACTCTAGCTAAGATGAGCGGTTCTATTTTCGGCCGTTTAGATGAGAAATGATACGAGGCCAAAAGCTTTTCTTTTGCTGCTATAAACTTATTGTCCTTGCATGAGAAAAGAGTAGCCAATACCTCTCCTTCTTTTACGTAGTCCCCTGTCTTCTTATTTAAGATAATTCCCGCGCTATAATCAATGAGGCTATCCTTTGTTTCTCTACCAGCCCCTAATAGCATACTAGCTATTCCACATCCTTCTGTATTCATATGAGCAATATAGCCTTCTGTACAAGCCTTAACTTCGAATTTAAAAGACGCTTTTGGAAGCAAATCTTTATTATGAATTATATTTGGCTCTCCCCCCTGTGCCTTTATCCATAATTGAAATTTTTCTAATGCTTTACCCTCTATAATTGCCTTATGGGCCAACTCTTTACAAACTTCTAGCGTTCCCTTTTCAATTAAGAATAACATATTGGCAGCTAGCTGTATGCATACTTCTGTTAAATCCTCTGGCCCCTCTCCACGTAACGTTTGTATTGCTTCTTCTACTTCTAACGCATTTCCAATGGCATTACCGAGTGGTATATCCATATCAGTAATTAATGCAACTGTTTTTTTTCCTGCCAATGTGCCAATTGTAGTCATTTTCTCTGCTAATAATATAGCCTCATCCCTTGTCTTCATAAATGCACCACTACCTGTCTTTACATCTAATACGATACAGTCACTTCCAGCTGCAAGCTTTTTACTCATAATCGACGAAGCAATTAGAGGAATACTATCAACTGTCGCCGTTACATCTCGTAGTGCATATATTTTTTTATCTGCTGGCGTAATATTTCCCGTCTGTCCAATTACGCTCATTCCTATTTCATTGACTACACGAGAAAATTCATCAAAGGATAGGGAAACTTTCATTCCAGGAATCGCTTCTAGTTTATCTAACGTCCCCCCTGTATGCCCCAATCCTCTTCCGGACATCTTCGCAACTACACCTCCACAGGCAGCAACAATAGGAGCAACGATTAAGGTTGTTTTATCGCCCACCCCTCCCGTACTATGCTTATCAACCTTTTATCCACTAATGCCCGACAAATCTACCATATCACCGGAATGGGCCATCGTATCGGTAAGTGCAGCTAACTCCTCATCACACATTCCTTTCAAACAAACTGCCATTAAAAAAGCTGCCATCTGATAATCTGGAATTTCTCCATTGGTATATCCCATAACGAGAAATCTAATTTCTTCTCTTGTTAATGCCTGCCCTATTTTTTTCTTTTCAATCAAGTCATATGTTCTCATTTAAAGTTGTATCCTCCCCAACTCTCTCCTAAAATAAACCAGGTCCAAATCCCTTTGGAAGTAATTTTTTTAACTGTATACCCTCTATATCATTCTCATTGGTTCCCATAATTATTTGAAATGTATCTGGGTCACAAAATTCCATCATAACTTGCCTACATACTCCACAAGGAGAAGTGTACACAAGAACCTCTTTCCCTGCTGCTATTGCAATTTTTTTAAACTTTCTTTCACCTTCACTCACTGCCTTAAAAAAAGCAGTGCGCTCTGCACAGTTTGTGGGGGTAAAAGCTGCATTTTCAATATTGCATCCGAGATAAACCTTCCCCGATTCTGCTAAAAGAGCAGCTCCAACACGAAATTTGGAATAGGGCGCATAAGCATTATCCCTCGCCTTTACTGCTTGATTAAATAGATCTTTATCATCCATATCTCTCCCCCTTACTCATTTAATATCCTTTTTAATATCCTTCCACCTGCTCTTCCCTTGCCAATTTTATCATTCTACTCGTTCCTAATCGCGTCGCTCCTAAACGTATAAAATGCTCTGCATCCTCAAAAGAACTTATCCCACCAGCCGCCTTAATTCTTACATTGGGACCTATATTTTTAGCAAACAAAGAAACATCATCAAATGTCGCCCCTCCGGATGAAAAACCAGTAGATGTTTTTATAAAATCCGCACCCGCTTCTGTTACTGTTTTACATAAGCGAACCTTCTCCTCCTCCGTAAGCAAACAGGTTTCTACAATTACCTTTAGCACTCTTTCCTGACAAGCTGCTCTTATTTTTAGAATCTCTTCTCGTACCAAATGATAGAACCCGTCTTTCACGTATCCAAGATTAATCACCATATCAATTTCATCTGCACCATTTGCAATTGCATCTTTCGCTTCAAATACTTTAACAGCTGTCGTTTGATATCCATTTGGAAAACCAATTACCGTACAAACTTTCATTTGATTTTTCACGTAATTTTTTACTTGCCTTACAAAAGATGGCGGAATACAAACGGATGCCGTATGGTATTCCATTGCATCGTCACAAAGCTGCTTTATTTCTTCCCACGTAGCCGTAGGTGTCAACAATGTGTGGTCAACAAGCCGCATGATTTTTTCTCGTTCCATATGCGCTCCTTTCTTTTATCTGTACAATTTATCTAACATTGACTTTCCTTCTGTTCTCAATTCTAGACCAAAGTACTCCAAAATAGTCGCTGCAATATCAGAAAAACTTTCTCTCGTTTCCAAATCGACCCCCTCTTTTATTGATTGACCATAAATAATGAGTGGTGTGTATTCTCTTGAGTGATCCGTAGATGGTGTAGACGGGTCACACCCGTGGTCTGCTGTAATAATTAAGAGATCATCCTTGTTCAAGTTGGATAAAATTTCTGGAACTTTCTTATCAAACTCTGCCAATGCCTTTGCATAGCCATCGATGTCATTTCGATGTCCATATAACATATCAAAGTCTACAAGATTAACAAAACATAGACCATTAAAATCTTTTTTAGTTAGTCGAATTATTTCTTGTATCCCTTCTAAATTGTTCTTTGTGCGAATACTCTCTGTTATACCATCACCAGCAAAAATATCATGAATTTTCCCCACAGCAATTACTGCATACCCTTCTGTTTTCAGCTCATTTAACATCGTACGTTTCGGAGGATTCAGTGAATAATCATGGCGATTGGAAGTTCGGACATATTCCCCTTTTTCTCCTTTAAACGGTCTGGCGATAATCCGACCCACCCCATATTCACCTACGCAAAGTTTACGAGCTATCTCACAGACATGATAGAGTTCCTCCAGTGAAACTATATCTTCATGAGCTGCAATTTGTAATACACTATCTGCCGATGTATACACAATTAATGCCCCTGTCTTAACTTGTTCCTCTCCATAATCTTTTATTACTTCTGTTCCCGAATATGGTTTATTGCATATTATTTTCCTACCGGTTTCCTTTTCCAACTTATCAATTAAATCCTTTGGAAATCCGTTAGGAAATACGGGAAGCGGCTCCTTTGAACAAATGCCAGCTATTTCCCAATGACCGATTGTTGTATCCTTTCCATTCGACTTCTCTGTCATCCTGCCATAAGAAGCCTTTGGTTGTCCTTCCCCCTCTACAATTCTATTTCCTTCAATGTTAAAAAAACCAAGTTGTTTCAAATTTGGCAGATGAAAATATTTACTTTTGGCTGTTGCCAATACCGTATGGCTCCCCTCATCATGATACTTATCTGCATCAGGCATTGCACCAATTCCTACGCTATCTAAAACAATTAAAAACACACGTTTCATATCGAAACCTCCTTCATATCATCATATTATCGCAGTTATAAGGAAGAATCAATCATTCCTTTTTTCATCATCTGTACTTAATATACGCAAAAAAAGGAATCTTAAATATAAAAAAGGAATTTTTATTGTTTATGATCTGATCTACCTTACTTCATTTACTAAACTACCAATTCCCTCAATTCTACACTCTACTTTATCACCAATTTTCAAAAATTTAGGTGGGTCAAATCCCATACCTGCTCCAGAGGGGGTACCCGTAGCAATTATGGTTCCAGCCTCCAAGGTCATTCCCTTTGATAACTCACTTATAATATGGCTTATTCCAAATATTAATTGACTTGTATTTGCATTTTGTCGTAATTCCCCATTTACATAGGACTGGATGGTAAGTTTCGGAGGAAAAACAAATTCATCCGCTGTTACAATATACGGGCCTATTGGTGTAAACCCATCGAGACTTTTCCCAAAATACCATTGCTTATAGCTTGTTTGAATATCACGCCCACTAACATCATTTAATATTGTATATCCAAAAATAAAGTTCTTTGCATCATCAATTGATACATTTCTACACTTTCTTCCGATAATGACTGCTAACTCTACCTCGTAGTCTAAATGATCTACGAAATCTATATGACGTTCTATGTACCCGCCATGTGGCACCGCTTCTGAAACACGTTTTGAGAAATAGACTGGATGACATATATCTCCCCCAAAATCTTTCATAGAATACTTTGCAGATTCTTTCGCATGTTCCATATAATTTAGTCCAAGACAGATAATATCTTGCTTCGGATTTGGAATCGGTGCTAAAAATTCTATTTCATCAATGAGACATCCGCCTCCACCATTTGAAATACATTCTAACTTCCATTTTAATTCATGATTCATATTTTCAATTAACGCGTTCATAGATGGATAAGTGATTCCAAATTCCTTTAATGCGATAACTCGATCCCCCTTTTTGTTTGCTATCCCTATCTGGACTTCTTTATTTTTTCTATAAGTTAATAACTTCATTACGTCCCCACCTTTATCAATCGTTTTATTTTATAATAAAATGTATAAGAATATTATAGCTTATGCCGTATATAAGAACAACAAAAGTAATGGATATTTTTTCAACTTAATTGTTTTAATTGTTATAAAATTATCGCAATTTGTTGGTGCATTTTTATCACATATGTGTTATACTATGTGAAAAGGGGTTTCACATTATTGCCCTTTAAGATATTTTTTACATATTTAAGGAGGATTTAAAGATGGATATGAAGAGTTTTTCCCTTGAAGGCAAGGTTGCTTTAGTAACTGGTGCGTCTTACGGTATTGGTTTTGCGATCGCTAGTGCATACGCTGATGCAGGCGCAACAATCGTGTTCAACGATATTAAGCAAGAATTAGTAGACAAGGGCCTTGAAGCATATAAGGAAGCAGGAATTTCAGCTCACGGCTATGTTTGTGACGTAACAAACGAAGATCAAGTAAATGAAATGGTAGCTCGAATTGAAAAGGAAGTTGGAGTAATCGACATCCTTGTAAACAATGCAGGTATCATCAAGAGAATTCCAATGTGCGATATGACAGCTGCTGAATTCAGACAAGTTATTGATATCGACTTAAACGGACCTTTCATAATGGCTAAGGCAGTTATTCCTAGCATGATCAAAAAAGGTCACGGAAAGATTATTAACATCTGCTCTATGATGTCTGAACTCGGACGTGAAACTGTATCTGCTTACGCAGCTGCAAAAGGTGGCTTAAAGATGTTAACAAAGAACATTGCATCTGAATATGGTGAATTCAACATTCAATGTAATGGTATTGGACCAGGATACATCGCTACTCCACAAACAGCACCACTTCGTCAGCCGGGTGTTCCATTTAATGATTTCATCATTGCAAAGACACCAGCCGCTCGTTGGGGAACTGCAGAAGATTTACAAGGTCCAGCCGTATTCTTAGCTTCAAACGCTTCTGACTTCGTAAATGGACATATCCTTTGCGTTGATGGTGGTATTTTAGCATACATTGGAAAACAACCAAAATAATTCAATTTAGTTCAAAAAAGGGGCATCTGAAAACAGATGCCCCTTTTTTATATTATAAAAAATATAGGAAAAGCTTATTCGTGATATACGAGACAATCTTTTGTAATATTGTTTAATACTTCAGTTAAAAACTTACCTGCTACATATTTCGCCATTGGCAAATTCATATCTAAATAATTACCACAGTCTCTTGCCGCCGCTCCAGGCACCTCTCCCTCAAATGCTTGCATAAATGCAAACATATCTTTTAATAGAGGGATAATATCTTCCGAAGTATAATCTCCTGCTAAAAGCAAATAAAATCCAGTGCGACACCCCATCGGGCCAAAATAAATTGTCTTACTTCCAAATTCTGAATGATTTCTTAAAAAGGTTGCCCCCAAATGCTCCATTGTATGAATTTCAGCAGTATTCATAACTGGCTCAAAATTAGGCCTTGTCATTCGGATATCAAAAGTAGTAATTACAGAATCACCTACATGATCCTTTCTAGATACATATACCCCTGGCTTTAATGTTAAATGGTTCACTGTAAAACTTGCTATTTTTTCCATATTAATTCCTTTCTTAACGGATTCTTTCAGGGAAACCAACTTTTTTCTGCACTTTTCTTAAAGTCTTGTTGGCAAAATATGCTGCCTTTTCCCCATTTGCTTTAATAATTTGATCTACATAGTCTTTATTCTTTAATAAATCCATCTGGCGCTCCTGTATCGGTTTTAAAATGGATACAACAGACTCACCAACTGCCATCTTAAAATCGCCATAACCCTTTCCGTCAAATTCTGCAACTACTTCCTCTGGTGTCTTTCCAGTACAAGCAGAATAAATATTGATTAAATTCTTTATACCTGGTTGCGCATCTGAGTAACGAATACACGCTTCCGAATCGGTTACTGCACGCTTGAATTTACGAATAATGGTATCTGGATCATCCGTTAAATATATACTAGCATTTTCATTTTCATCTGATTTTGACATTTTTTTAGCAGGTTCTTGCAAGCTTTGAATTTTAGCCCCAACCTTACCAACATAAGCTTCTGGAATTGTAAATACATCACCATAAATATTGTTAAACCGTTCTGCTATGTCTCTCGTTAATTCTAAATGTTGCATTTGGTCAATTCCTACTGGTACAACATCGGCTTGGAATAATAATATATCAGAAGCCATTAAAACTGGATAAGTAAATAGACCAGCATTAATATTATCTGCATGTTTGGATGATTTATCCTTAAACTGTGTCATACGGTTTAACTCTCCCATATAAGCAAAACAGTTTAGTATCCAAGCCAATTCTGCATGGGCGGAAACATGGGACTGATAATAGATACAATTCTTTTCTGGATCTAATCCAGCTGCAATATATAATGTTAATAAATTTCTCGCTCTCTTTCGTAAAGTAGCCGGGTCTTGACGTACGGTAATGGAGTGCATGTCTACAACACTATAAAAACACTCATACTCATCGGCTAACGTAACCCAGTTATTTAAAGCACCAAGATAGTTTCCTAATGTCAACGTACCTGTTGCCTGCATTCCACTAAATAATGATTTTTTACCATTTAACATAATTATAAACTCCTTTCTTACAGCCTACTCTAAATTAGATTTGGAAGACTGTTAAAACCTTTCTTTAAATC
>JBKTKK010000013.1:0-23178 GCA_047242405.1 Lachnospiraceae bacterium
GGACTGAAAATCCTCGTGTCGCTGGTTCGATTCCGGCTCTGGGCATTTTTTATTGTCTAAAATTACAATTCATTAATTCGAAAAATCTATATTCTCCAATGTTTTTAGTATAAATATTATGCTTCCTATGCTATGATATAGTACGTAATTGTTATCTAGTATTAGGAGGAAGGTAATGTCAGAAAAGACTTTATATGATAAATTGAAGCAATATGCTACAAGTGACTATTATCCATTTCATATGCCAGGTCATAAAAGGGTAGATAGAAATTGGGATAATTTATTTGAAATGGATATTACAGAAATTGACGGGTTTGATGATTACCATCATCCAGAGGAAATAATAAAAAATGAAATGGATGTTGCATCAAAAGTGTACCATTCAGATAAGAGCTATTATTTAGTAAATGGCTCCACCGGAGGTATGTTAAGCGCAATTACTGCGGTTACAAATATTGGAGACGAGATACTAATTGCTAGAAATTCTCATAAATCAGTATATAATGCAGTTATGCTCCGTAATTTGAAACCAACCTATGTTTATCCACAAATAACAGATGAAATGGGGATAAACGGAGGGATATATTATAAAGATGTGGAAGAAATTATTAGGGATAATACTAAAATAAAAGCAGTTGTCATAGTATCACCTACATATGAGGGGGGAGTATCTGATATTTTTAAGATTGCACAAGTCGTACATAAATACGGATTGCCTCTTATTGTAGATGAGGCACATGGCGCTCATTTTAATTTTAGTCTGGAATTTCCAAAATCCTCAGTAGAGTTAGGTGCGGATATTGTAATACAAAGTTTACATAAAACACTGCCTAGTTATACACAAACGGCTATTTTGCACTGGAATAAGGGCATAGTAGATTGTACAAAATTAGAGCAATGCTTATCGATATTTCAATCTTCCAGTCCTTCTTATATATTTATGTCTGGTATAGCAAAATGCATAGAATATATGGATAAGTATGCCGATATGCATTCCTATGTAGAAAAAATAGAACGGTTGAGAAAGGAAATAAGAAAGTTATCCACCTTTCATTTATTTGGCGAAGAAGAAAGCCAGAAGTCATGTATTTTTGCTTATGATAGGGCAAAAATTGTAGTAGGAAATAAATATATGACAGGAAAGCAGCTTTATGATATATTTAGAGATAAATATCATCTACAGATGGAAATGAGTACTCCCTCTTATGTCGTTGCTATGACTTCCGTGTGTGATTTAGAGGAAGGATATGAAAGGCTTATTCATGCATGTTCTGAGATTGATAAGGATATCCTAAGTCAAAAGTTGGATCTTTGTCATAATGAGCAAGTATGGAATGGTATAGGGTTGAGAAATATTCAAGTACTGACTCCATATGAAGCCAGTCTATGTACAAAAACAGAAATAGATATTGAAAAAGCCGTGGGATTTATATGTGGAGAGATGGTATATGTTTATCCTCCAGGAATACCTTTTATCGTTCCAGGAGAAGAAATTACTCATGAGTGTATCCAGTTAATAAGAGCATACCAAAAAGCTAGATTTGAAATACGGGGATTAAAAGACCCATTACTTGATAGAGTTGCTGTTATAAAGGAATCGTATAGTATAAAGTAGGAGATTTTTGTGGGAAAAATATTTTATATAATGGGAAAAAGTGCATCTGGAAAAGATAGCTTATATAAGAAATTAAAAGAAGATAAAGAACTTGAATTAAAAGAAGTAGTTTTATATACAACAAGGCCGATGCGATCAGGGGAAGTAAACGGTAAAAATTATTTTTTTGTATCAGATGCACAGGCGGATCAGTTGGTTCGTGAAAATAAAGTGATAGAATTGCGGGCATACGAAACAGTACATGGTATATGGAAATATTTTACGGCAGATGATGAACAAATAGATCTACATGGAAAGAATAATTATATAATGGTAGGAACTTTAGAATCTTATGAAAAGACAAAGCAATATTATGGAATGGATGCGTTAGTTCCTCTCTATATATGGGTAGAAGACGGAGAGAGGTTAGAACGTGCCCTTCAGAGAGAAAAATTGCAACAGAGCCCTAAATATGCTGAGCTATGTCGAAGATTTCTTGCAGATGAAATTGATTTCTCTAGCATTAATTTACAAAAATGTGGAATATCAAATTATTATGAAAATGCAAATTTTGAAAACTGTTATCAATTGCTAAAAGATAAGATTTTATCATATACAAAGAATAGATAATTGTAAAATCTTATGTTATAATAAATTGATAGTATAAAAGCTAAGATTACTATATGGTTTATTGCAGGAGGCGAATCACTTGGCAGGCTTTGAAAAAATCATTGGAAATGAACATATTAAAGAACACTTTTTAAATGCCATAAAGAGTGGAAAGATACCACATAGTTATATTCTTAATGGTGAAGATGGCATGGGTAAAATGATGTTTGCGAAGTCTTTTGCTCAAATGTTATTGTGTAAAAATACAGGCATAAAACCTTGTAGTGAATGTCATGCTTGTAAACAGTTTGAATCTGGAAATCATCCAGATCTTATATACGTAACACATGAAAAGCCCAGTACCATTGGTGTTGATGATATACGTAATGGATTGATTAATGATGTTTTAATAAAGCCATATGAAAGCCAATATAAAATATATATAGTGGATGAAGCAGAAAAACTATCTATTCAGGCTCAAAATGCTTTACTCAAGACCATAGAAGAACCACCGAGTTATGCCATTGTATTTTTACTAACATCGAACTCAGAAAGTTTTTTACAAACGATACGTTCTCGGTGTATCGTGTTAAATTTAAAACCAGTTTCCGATAATCGTATTTATCAATATTTAAAGGAACACGATTTAGATGAAACAACAATTCCTACAATTGTTCGATTTGCTAGAGGAAATATCGGTAAGGCTTTAAAAATGGCATCATCCGATTCCTTTTCGCAAATGATCGAGACAATTATGTCTTTGTTAGAACATGTTCAGGAATACACATTTGAGCAGCTACTTCAAACAGTTACAAAGTTAGGAGAGTATAAGCTAAGTATTAAAGATTGTATTGATTTTATGCAATTGTGGTTTCGTGATGTATTGTTATATAAAGCCACAAATGATATAAACTTATTAGTATTTCATGATGAATATAAATATATAAAGAAGGCAGCTATGACGTGTAGCTACGAGGGGATTGAGAATATTATTCAGAGTATGGACAAGGCAAAACGGCGTTTGGATGCAAATGTAAATTTTGACTTGACTTTGGAGCTTATGCTACTAACAATGAAAGATAATCAGTCATAAACAATAGAAATTAGGGGACAGATTGAGGCTTATAATGTCACGAAAGGAGCTAAGATGATTAGAGTTATTGGAGTACGATTCAGACAGGCAGGGAAAATTTACTTTTTTGACCCTATGGATTTAGATATAGAAGTTGGACAACATGTTATTGTTGAGACGGCAAGAGGAATTGAATATGGACATGTGGTAATCGGTGTGAAAGATGTAGAAGAAGAACGTGTTGTACAACCTTTAAAACCGGTAATTCGCATTGCTACACCGGAGGATGATGAACAAGCAGAAGTAAATCGTAAAAAAGAAAAAGATGCATTTAAGATCTGTTTAGAAAAGATAGCAAAACATAAGCTAGAAATGAAGCTAATTGATGCAGAATATACTTTTGATAATAATAAAGTTCTTTTTTATTTTACAGCCGATGGCAGAATTGATTTTAGAGAATTAGTAAAAGATTTAGCTTCTGTTTTTAAAACAAGAATAGAGTTGAGACAGATTGGCGTAAGGGATGAAACAAAAATACTTGGAGGTATTGGTATTTGTGGAAGATCGCTGTGCTGTCATAGTTATTTATCAGAATTTGTGCCTGTATCAATTAAAATGGCGAAAGAACAGAATCTCTCATTAAACCCAATTAAAATCTCTGGCGTTTGTGGAAGATTAATGTGCTGCTTAAAAAATGAAGAAGAAACCTATGAATATTTAAATAGTACTTTACCAAATGTAGGAGACCATGTGTCCACAAGTGATGGATTAAGGGGAGAGGTGCAAAGTGTTAGTGTTCTACGCCAACAAGTTAAAGTTATTGTAACTTTAAACAATGATGAGAAAGAGATTCGAGAATATAAAGTTGATCAACTAAAGTTTAGACAGAAGCGAAAGAAGGAAAGAACGCAAATAACAGATGAAGAGTTAAGACAACTAGAAGCACTAGAGAAAAAAGAAGGGATGTCAAAGCTAAATGACAATTAAACTATATGAAAATGAGCGTATAGATGATTTGAATCGAAACGGCTATCAACTAATTCAAAATAAAAAGAAGTTTTGTTTTGGAATGGATGCCGTCTTGCTATCTAGCTTTGCTTCCGCGGAAGAAGGGGAGTGTGTACTAGACCTTGGGACTGGGACAGGCATTATTCCCATACTAATGGAAGCAAAAACAAGGGCGAGTCACTTTACTGCGTTAGAAATTCAAGATGATATAGCAGATATGGCGTCACGTAGCGTTACTTTAAATCGGTTAGATCATAAGATATCCATTTGCAAAGGAGATATTAAAGAAGCCTCAAAGATATTTGGAGGGGCTTCTTTTGATGTTGTGACAACAAACCCACCTTACATGTCAGATAATCATGGATTAAAAAACCCAGATATGAGTAAAGCAATTTCTAGACATGAGGTGTTATGTACATTAGATGATATCATTCGGGAGGCTGCAAAAGTGCTAAAGCCTGGAGGAAGGTTTTATATGGTGCATCGTCCATTTCGCTTAACGGATATCATGGATACCTTGCGGAAATATCGATTGGAGCCTAAAAGGGTCAGGATGGTCCATCCGTATATTGACAAAGAGGCAAATATGGTGTTAATTGAGGCTATAAGGGGACAAAAACCATTAGTAAAAGTAGACCCACCAATTATTGTATATAAGGAAGCGGGAGTGTATACAGACGAAATCTACACTTTATATGGCAATGATAAAAATACTAAGGATATTGTCTCTAAGGAGGAGAAAAATTGAGCGGGAAATTATATTTATGTGCTACGCCCATTGGAAATTTAGAGGATATAACTTTTCGTGTTGTACGCATTTTAAACGAAGTTGACCTAATTGCAGCAGAGGATACGAGGAACAGTATTAAGTTATTAAATCACTTCCAAATAAAAACGCCCATGACTAGCTATCACGAATTTAATAAGTATGATAAAGCAAAATACTTAGTTGAAAAAATGTTAAAAGGGGAGAGTATTGCTTGTATTACTGATGCGGGTACTCCAGGTATTTCGGATCCGGGAGAAGAGTTAGTAAAACAGTGCTATGAAGCGGGTATTGAGGTTACTTCATTGCCAGGACCTGCTGCCTGTATAACGGCTCTAACTGTTTCAGGTTTATCTACAAGGCGTTTTTGTTTTGAAGCATTCTTGCCTACGGACAAAAAAGAAAAAAAACGCATATTAGAACAATTAAAGGAAGAAACGAGAACAATCATCTTATATGAAGCACCGCACAGGCTTGTTAAAACCCTAAAGGAGCTGAGTGATACCATTGGAAATCGAAGGTTAACGGTCTGCAGAGAATTAACAAAAAAGTATGAAACTAAATTTGTAACAACGATTCAAGAGGCTATCTCTTTTTATGAGATCGAAGAACCAAAAGGGGAGTGTGTTTTAGTAATCGAAGGAAAAGATGTGTTAGATTTAATTAAGGAAAAGCAGGAAACGTGGAATGATATATCCATTCCGGATCACTTTGATTTATATTTAAAACAGGGAATGGAGAAAAAAGAAGCAATGAAGCAAGTTGCTAAAGATCGAGGCATTTCTAAACGAGATGTATATCAAGTCTTAAATCAATAGGCTATCGCCCTCTTATAATTCAAAAAATTTCCTAAAGTGGGAATAAAAAAGTAGGACAGCTATATTATAGTATTAAAACGAATAAAAGAGGGCGTATTTTATGTTAAATTATCTATGGGGAATTATGATTATTATCGGTGTTATATGGGGAGCCTTTACTGGAAATATTGAGGCTGTTACCAATGGTGCACTAAATTCAGCAAAAGAGGCAGTAACCCTATGTATTACTATGTTAGGTGTGGTGTCGTTATGGACAGGTATAATGGAGGTTGCAAAAGGTGCTGGAATTATAAAGAAAATGACAAAGGCAATCAGCCCATTTGTAAACTTTATGTTTCCCAATATACCAAAAGAACATCCTGCCAAAGAGGCTATTACAACAAATATTATTGCCAACTTCTTAGGTCTTGGTTGGGCAGCAACCCCGCCAGGCCTTAAAGCAATGGAGGAGTTAGAGAAGCTTAATAAAAAGCCAGGAGTTGCAAGCAATGAAATGTGTACATTTCTTATTTTAAATATATCTTCCCTTCAATTAATACCTGTAAACATAATTGCATATCGAAGTCAATATGGATCAGTCAATCCAGCTTCGATTTTAGGACCGGCTATTGTTGCAACCTTGTTTTCAACAGTTGTAGGAATAGTATTTGCAAAAATAATGGATCGGGGGAGAAGATAATGGGATTTGTAGTATATTTTTCTAATTTTATAATACCTATATTAATCTTTTATGTTGTAGCGTGCGGACTCATAAATAAGAATCCTGTTTATGATCAATTTGTAAAAGGTGCAAAAGAGGGGTTACATACGGTAGTCGAAATATTACCGACATTAGTGGGGTTAATGGTAGCCGTTGGAATATTAAGAGCAAGTGGATTTTTAGATTTTTTATCCGTAGTCTTGTCAAAACCATCGGAAGCGATTGGGTTGCCAGCGCCTCTGGTTCCCGTTACTATAGTCCGAATGTTTTCAGCTTCGGCAGCAACGGGGTTAGTCCTTGATATTTTCAAAACTTATGGTACGGATTCTACAATAGGACTTATTGCATCCATTATAATGAGTTGTACGGAAACAATTTTTTACACGATGTCAATCTATTTTATGACAGCAAAAGTGAAGAAAACACGCTATACCTTAGCTGGTGCATTAACGGCTACGGCAGCTGGAATCATTGTAAGTGTTATATTAGCACGTATGATGTAAAGAAACTTGTTATCCCATATGAAATAAGGTATAATAAAAACAAAAGAAAGGCAGGTGATAGTGTGAATCATTATGATACGCTTAATGCAGTATTAGTCAATTTATTTAATCGAATTATGGACATAGAGCAGAAAGTCTTAATAACCGATGAGTTTTCCGATATTTCAAATAATGATATGCATATAATAGAAGTTATAGGCGTTGAAGAACCAAAAAATATGAGCACTATTGCCAAGGCTTTATCAGTAACGGTTGGAACTTTGACAATTGCTATGAATGGTCTAGTTAAAAAGGGATATGTGGAAAGAAAACGTAGTGAGATAGATAAGAGGGTTGTCTTTATAAGCCTTACCGATCGTGGGATTCGTGCTTTTGAACATCATAAGGCATTTCATAAGGATATGATCAATGATGTAATGACAAGATTATCAGGAGAAGAGTTGGACGTCTTAGTAAAAGCTTTATCCGGATTGGTTGATTATTTTGATGAAAAGGATAAAGCGGATTAAACCTGTTTTGTATCATGGAATTGATACAAAACAGGTTTTTTATATGTTCTGTATTAGAGGAGTATTCCCCTTATTAAGTTCGGAAATAAGTAGTTTATAATTTCTGCTTATTTTGTAATAAGAATTTAAAAATTTAGTTAAATCTTTACGCGTAAGTCCAATAGGGTATCCACTACCATCCATTTTTTCATGATGTCGTGTTGCAATATTGTATACTTCAGAGTCAACATAAGTACCTAAAATTTCTTCGGTAATTCTTACATGCATCTTCATAATTTCCATTTCTTCATGCGTAAGCCTTCCTGGTTTTTCTAATATTTCTATTGGAGTCGCCACTTTTCCAATATCATGAAGAAGAGATCCAAAATAGAGCTTTTCCAACTGTTGATTAGACAACCCAATATAGTGTCCGATAACTTGGGCAACGCTAACCGTGGTTATCGTATGTTGAACCATAAATTCACTTCGAAAATCAATCGAATAAGCAATTACACCAAGATACATTGCCTTTTCTTCTTTCGTAAATTCAAGAGTAGCTATAAAGGAATCCAGTTCATAGTGGTATGATTTGTTTTTTAACTGTTGAATTAGATTTTCAGACTGATCTAATTTAATAAATATATCAATAAGCGTTCCGCTAAACATAACGTTTCTTTGCTTGTTTAAATACTCATATATGTATGATTCCATATTTCTTTTATTTCAAAATCAAGCATATCATCAATTTCATCTGTTTTGTAGGCACCAATGTCATGTAACAGACAGGTCATCATTCTTTTCGTAAAATCTTTTATCGGTATATTATTTTGATATGACATAATTTTATAGGCAATAAATGATACACGTTTGCCATGATCAACTAGTCGGGGATCTATTCTACTAAGCGTTTCGCATATAATATTCCAAGTATTCGTACTATCTAGTACCTGCATGTCATCCTCCAAGTGTAATTTTTTACTTAGGAAAGTATACCATAATAATAGTATACGTACAATGAGAGATGAAAAAACTGACGAGATGTACTCCCGTCAGTTTTTTATTATTTCATATATTTTACAATAATTGAAAATGGTGCAGGTCCAATGGATAAGAGTTGTTCGTGAAAATTTTTAAGTGAAAAATTTTCTTTTTGTTCTTCCACCATGTTCTGTTTTAATTCTAGTATTTCAATGTATCCTACGTAATAGTTGAGATAATTGGCAGGGTCTTCGATCATCGTATAATAGACTTCTTTTACGGTATCCTCATTATCAATACCAAAGTAATCTTTAATAAACGATTGTAATTGTTCGAAACTCCATCCATCATAATTAATACCAATATCCATTAAAGCGTATAACCCTAGCGTAGCCGAATTATTGTGAGATAACATAGATTTTACATCTTCATTAATACCGTCTAGCATATCATAGGACATTTGCTCTACATAAGTCGCCCATCCCTCTGTATAACCAGAGTAATTTAATAGTCGCCGCAAATTGACGGTATTTACACTGTTAAAATAAACAGTTTGATATAAATGTCCTGGATAGCCTTCATGGGCAAGTGTAGTATATATTTTTGACAAATCATAATTATCAGCACCATTAATATAGATTACATTTTCATCGGTCTTATCAATGGGGGGAACAAGATAAAATGCTGGACTTAAAAATTGTTCTAATGACTCATCAACGTATTTAATTTCACAGGAAGTGTCTACCGCTTCTGGAAAATCATCCAAAATTTTATTTTGTAAATCACTCAATATTTGGTTAGGATCTGTCAATGGATACGTACAAGATGCAACTTGTTGATCAATATCTGGAACCTTTTGATAGATTTGATTCATTACCAACAAATCATTATAGATATATGTATTAATTAAATTCTTAATTTCTGTTATTGATCGTGATGAACCAGTCCTTTGTGCAACTAAGTATTCATAATAAGTTGTACCATCGGGGAGGCCACATAGCCCGCCTTCATTTTTACCAGTGCCTTTTAACTGAGTCATACCATCAATTAATGCTTGGTAGGCCGGTATTACATGATTGATTACTGCATCATGATTTCGGTTGATGAAATCTTGTTTTTCTTCATCACTTAGTTCTGTAAATGTATTAACCTTATCTTGGAAAACGGATAAAAGTAAATTATTTTCTGGTTCGGTAATAAACTGCTTACATTGTGCAATAACACGATCTGCAATCGCATCACTCATAAAGAGTCCAGCACTGGATTTTTCCTGTTCTAGTTTTAATATAGTAGTAAAATACTCATCTGTGGTTGTAAGTAAAGCAATATAATCATCAATATCTTGTTTTGTATTAAATTGGTACTCAGCCATTAGTACAGGCAATTGTGCTTGAATGCCAGTTACAGAACCTAAAACTTCTGTATACAGCGTCAAATCTTTTACGCTTAATTCCGTTTGTAAGTAAGAAAGTAAAATATCATACGTTAATTGTTCCCGCTTCGTTAGGGATGAATAATCATAATTTAAAAGATGGATTAAGGTTTGGTTCATTTCTTCCATAGAAGCAGTTAATGCGTTAGGGGATGCATCTCCAAAAGTTATGGCTTTTTGATCTACTCCAAAGCGGTCAGGTTCTGCTAATGTATAGTGCAAATCTAGCGTACTACCTTGAATCCATTCACGGAAGAGGGAGTCAGTAAATTGTAAAAACGTGGGCGAAATTGGTTTGTTGGAACTATCAATCGCATTAGGGGTTTCCGTGTCCAATGCCGAGGTGGTTGCAGAGGAATTTATGGGGGACTCTTTGGATACTTGATCCACTGCATAGATTGCCATCATAATTATAGCTAAAGAAAGCGCAATAACAATTCCATTTGTGTGGTTAAGTATACGCCTAAGTAAAGTTGTTTTCTTTCTTTTATCCGGGTTCATTTCTACCTCCTATAATAGGTTTTCACCTGCTTTGTGCTTATTCCTGAAATTGATTTATTAATAATATATTGGTCTAAAGTACTATTTAGAAGATGTATAAGTGAATAAAACCATCTAAAAGTAATCATACAATACAATAATCGTAATTACAATAAAATCGTCATGTTTAAACAGGTTCAAAATGTATAAAATGAGAAAGAGTAAAAGTTTTAAACACAGATTGGCAAAACAAGGGTTGTTTTGTTAAAATATCGGTAATAGCCCCCCTCGACATTTATAATAAAGTATAATATAATAAGGGGATACAAGCAGGTACTCATATAGGCCCCTGCAGGACACGGAGGAAATGATTATGATAAAAAAACCCTACTATATAACGACCGCTATTGCTTATACTTCCGGTAAACCACACATTGGTAATACGTATGAAATTGTATTAGCAGATAGCATAGCTAGATTTAAAAGACTACAAGGATATGATGTTAGATTTCAAACGGGAACCGATGAGCATGGACAAAAAATAGAGTTAAAAGCTGCAGAGGCTGGAATTTCACCAAAGGAATTTGTAGACAATGTAGCCGATGAAATTAAATCAATATGGGATTTAATGGATACATCATATGATAAATTTATTCGTACAACGGATTCTTATCATGAAGAACAAGTACAGAAAATATTTAAAAAGTTATATGAAAAAGGTGACATATATAAAGGTAATTACGAAGGAATGTATTGTACACCGTGTGAATCATTTTTTACTTCTTCCCAGTTAGTTGATGGTAAATGTCCAGATTGTGGTCGTGAGTGCCAACCAGCTAAAGAAGAAGCTTATTTCTTTAAAATGAGTAATTATACTCAGAAATTAATTGACTATATAAATGAACATCCTGAATTTATTCAGCCTGAATCTAGAAAGAATGAGATGATGAATAACTTTCTTCTACCAGGACTTCAGGATTTGTGCGTATCAAGAACTTCCTTCCGCTGGGGAATTCCTGTGGATTTTGATCCTAGACATGTCGTATACGTTTGGATTGATGCACTTACCAATTACATTACTGGTTTAGGTTACAACCTCGATGGAGCAAATGATGCTTTATTTGAAAAGTATTGGCCAGCAGATGTTCATTTAATTGGAAAAGATATTTTGCGCTTCCATACCATTTATTGGCCTATTATGTTAATGGCACTTGACTTACCACTTCCAAAACAGGTGTTTGGACACCCTTGGTTATTACAGGGGGATGGAAAGATGAGTAAGTCCAAGGGAAATGTATTATATGCAGATGATTTAGTTAAATTTTTCGGTGTAGATGCAGTACGATACTTTGTTTTACACGAAATGCCATTTGATAATGACGGAGTAATTACTTGGGAATTGATGATTGAGAGAATGAATTCTGATTTGGCTAACACCCTTGGTAATTTGGTAAATCGAACAATATCTATGAGCAATAAGTATTTTGGTGGTATTGTGGCAAATGCTGGGGAAGAAGAAGATGTAGACAATGAACTTAGATTAGTCGCTATGGATGTAGTAAAGAAAACGGCAGAAAAGATGGATAAGTTACGTGTGGCAGACGCGATATCTGAAATCTTTACGCTATTTAAACGTTGCAATAAATATATCGATGAAACTATGCCTTGGGTATTGGCAAAAGATGAAAGTAAAAAGGCACGACTTTCTACCGTATTATATAATTTAGCAGAGGGTATCATGATAGGTGCAAGTTTACTAGAGCCTTTCATGCCTTCAACAGCGAAAAAAATTGCAGAACTGTTTAATAGCCAGCTTCGTTCTTATGAGGAATTAAGTTCCTATGGTATATACGTATCTCCTACCAAGGTAGTTGAAAAGCCAGAAATTTTATTTGCGAGATTAGATGTAGAGGAGACGATGAAGAAAGTGGAAGAATTACAGGCGAAGCAAAAGGCAGCTACAGGTATCGTTGAAGAAGTAAAGGAAGAACCTGTAATTGATATTGAAGCAAAAGAAGAAATCAGCTATGATGATTTTATGAAGATGCAATTCCAAGTAGGAGAAATTATTGCATGTGAAGAGGTAAAAAAATCCAAGAAACTTCTTTGCAGTCAAGTGAAGATTGGTAGCTCGGTAAAACAAATTGTATCAGGAATAAAAGCACATTATACACCAGAAGAAATGGTTGGAAAGAAAGTCATGGTACTAGTCAACTTAAAGCCTGCTAAACTAGCCGGTGTCTTAAGTGAAGGTATGTTACTATGTGCCGAAGATGAGAATGGTAATTTAGCGTTAATGGTGCCAGAGAAGAAAATGCCTGCTGGTGCAGAAATATGTTAATAAAATGGCTGTGGGAAACCGCAGCCATTTTTAGATTTTATTAAAAAGGAGGTGTTTTTGTGAAAATATTATTAGCTCCGGACTCATTTAAAGGATCGCTATCTTCAGAAAAAATTGTATCAATAATGGAGAAAAAGGTATTAGAGGTTTTCCCTAAATGTGAGGTTATAAAAGTGCCCATTGCAGATGGAGGGGAAGGTACGGTAGAAAAGTTAGTTAAAATTACTAGTGGATCCATTCATACCATTGAGGTATTGAACCCCTTATTCCAACCGATAAATGCAGCCTACGGTATACTAAATAAGGATACAGCGATTATTGAAATGGCGGCTGCATCTGGATTAACTCGAATTGATGCAGCGGAAGGAAATGCATGTATTACTACTACCTTTGGTACAGGTCAACTAATAAAGGATGCACTAGATAAGGGATACAAAAATATTGTGGTGGCCATTGGTGGAAGTGCAACAAATGACGGTGGAATAGGTGCACTTTGCGCACTTGGTGTAAAATTTCTTGATGGAAATAAAAAAGAACTTAAACCAATAGGAAAAAACTTAATAAAAATAGAAGAAATTGATTTATCTGGTATGCATCAAGGAATAAAGGACACAGCGTTTACCGTTATGTGTGATGTAAATAATCCATTTATTGGAGCGCGCGGTGCCACTTATATGTATGGGCCACAAAAGGGGGCAAATGACAGTCAACTCGTTGAGTTAGAGGCGGGGATGAATCATTTGGCAAGTCTTATTTTGAAAAATATGGGTAAAGATATAAGGTATGTAAAAGGGGCAGGCGCTGCAGGCGGATTAGGTGGAGCTTTGTATGCTTTTTTAAAGGCAAACTTAAAATCGGGAATTGATACAATTCTAGATACGATAGGATTTGATAAATTAATAGAGGATGTAGATGTAATAATAACAGGCGAAGGGCGAATTGATGAACAATCTGCTTGCGGGAAGGTACTTACTGGCATTGGAAATCGAGCAAAAACCCATGAAATACCTGTGATAGCAATAGCGGGAAGTATTGGATATGGAGCAGAACAAGTTTATGAGCAGGGAATAAGTGCGATCGTACCAACGGTAAATCATCCAATGAGCTTGGATGAGGCATTAATTCATGCAGAAGATTTACTCAATAATGCAGTAGAATTGGTATGTCGTGTATTAAAAATAGGTTTTGGAATGAAATAGATATAAAATTAGAAAGATTCCTTTACGTGGATTTACGTAAAGGAATCTTTTTTATACTCTTTGATATCTTGTTTTATAATTTAGGGGAGACATACCGTAGTACTTTTTAAATAGTTTACTAAAATAGTAGACATCTTCATATCCAACGCTAGTTGAAATTGTTTTTACACTTTTTTCATTCGAAGATTCTAGCTGTTCTTTCGCCTTTTCTAATCGAAGTTTAATAAGATAATTAATTGGTGCCTCCCCGGTTTCTTCTTTAAATTTTTTTGATATATAGGCAGAACTTAAATACATATTTTTCGCTATTAGATCTAGTGAGATTTTTTCATTATAGTGTTTGTTTAAGTAAGTTCGAATTTCATTTACGACATAGGTTTTATGATATGTTTCAAATTGACAAGATTTCTGCAGCTCTCCCGGCAAAGTTATAATTTGTCTTATAATTAGAAGTAAAATTTGAATGAGATAACTCTTCTGCATAAAATATTGCCCGATTTGATTGGAATATCGTTCTGCTACCATATCAAGGCATAAACCGATAATATCCTGCCGTAATTGTGATTGCGTATGAAGGATAGGGGTACGATCCGGCAATAGGATACTATTGGGTGGCATATTGCGAAAGTGAAAATTGGTCAGGCCAGTAAAAAAGACAAGGGCCGGATCTGCTTCGTTTGTAACTATCGTACGATGCATCACGCCCGGATTGATTATAATGATATCACCGGAAGAGACGTCATAAATCTTTCCTTCAATCTCAAACTGTTCATTCCCAGATAAAACACAGATTATTTCTGTGCGATCGTGTTTGTGAAGTTCTCTGGTTGACTTGGAATAAGTTTTTCCAGCAAATAATAGTGTGGGATTTAAGTCCGTGTAAGTGATGTCATAACTGCTATCGTTCATAATTAACTCTCCTGTTTTGTGTGCAGCGAATCGTTTCGCGAATCGTTTCGTTTCTTTCATCAATAAAATAGCATCACGATGCATTTTGTGTGATACTCTTATCATTATAATATAAATATACATCATTTACCTACAAAAGTACATTTAATTTTGCAATTAAATTGATATAATGATAAAACATTTCATAAAAAGGGGGAAGTGTTATGAATGCATTTCGATGGTTTCTTTCATACTTGAAAAAATATCGATGGCTAATAATTACGGGGTTAATTCTAGTGGTGTTAACTTCAATTTTAATATTAATTAAGCCATATGTATCGGGTGTGATTGTTGACGAGGTGATTAAGAAGGGGAATTATGAACAACTTCTACCACTTTTAGTAATATTGGTGGGGGCAACAATTTTAAGAGCTGGTTTACGATTTACTTTTTTAATGGAGTTTGAGACGGCTTCACAAGGTGTAATATATTCTCTAAGGGAAGCGGTTTACAAGAAACTAATGGATGAGGATCTTAGTTTTTATAATCGAAACCGAACGGGCGATTTAATGTCTAGGCAGACTGGGGATATGGATGCTGTAAGACACTTTGTTTCTCATGTCATGTATTTCACTTGTGAAAATATTTTGATTTTTTTAATGGCATTGTTTATGATTTTTACGGTTAATATTAAATTGGCAGTGTGTATGTTAATTGTACTACCGTTTACCGCTTTTATAACAATTAAACAAGCAAGGAGAATAAAGCCCTGTTTTGAACATATACGACAGTGCTTTTCCAATTTGAATGCTTTTGCACAAGAAAATATAAGCGGAAATCGTGTTGTGAAGGCCTTTGCAAAAGAGGATTTTGAAACGGAAAAATTTAATCGTGAAAACGATGCTTACCGAGATTCACAAATAAATGCTACTTATGTTTGGATGAAATATATTCCACTATTTGAAATAATGTCAAACCTTTTAACTGTTATACTTATGATTGGTGGAGGATATATGGTTATTCAACAAGAAATAACCATTGGTCAGATGGTAACAGTAAATGGGTACTTATGGATGCTAAATAGTCCATTAAGGCAAGCCGGGTGGATTATTAATGATATACAAAGATTCTTTACTTCAATTGAAAAGATTTATGATACCTATCAAATTGAGCCGGAAATCCAAACACCGGAAAAGTCAATCATAAAAGAGAGATTAAAAGGTGGGGTCGAGTTTCAGCATGTGAATTACTTCGCATTTGATGATGTTATTTTAAAAGATATTAATTTTAAAGTAGAACCGGGCCAAACAGTAGGTATTATTGGAGCAACTGGATCAGGGAAATCTACGTTAATAAACTTAATATGTCGATTTTACGATGTAACAAGTGGAAAAGTTTTAGTGGATGGGATAAATGTTAAAAAATTAGATTTAACTTCATTACGAGGAAATATTGGAATGGCTATGCAGGATGTGTTCTTATTTTCTGATACTATAGAAGGAAATATTGCTTATGGAAATCCAAATTGTTCTTTTGAGAATGTTAAGAATGCAGCTATTACAGCCAATGCGGATTCTTTTATTAGTCAAATGCCGGAAGGGTATGATACCATAGTAGGAGAAAGAGGCGTTGGACTATCGGGTGGCCAAAAACAGAGAATTTCGCTTGCACGAGCACTTTTAAAAAATCCTTCCATTGTTATTCTTGATGATACAACATCTGCCATTGATATGGAAACAGAGGCATTGATTCAAGAGTCACTGGAAAAAGTTGCAAAAAAAAGTACGGTATTTATCATTGCACATCGAATTTCATCAATTATGAAGGCAGATCAAATATTTGTTTTAGATAATGGACGAATTGTGGAACAGGGGAATCATGAAAGTTTGTTGGCACAAAAAGGTTATTATTATACTGTATTTAATCATCAATATGGCGAGTTTGATTATTTTGAGGAAATGCGTAGATCAAATGGAATGGGGGGAGAACGGTGGCAAGAAATAAGTACGACGTAGATGAGTCTTTGGATATAAAATTTGACTTTAATCAAATAAAAAGATTATTAGGGTATGTAGGTCCTTATAAAAATAAGTTGATTCTAACAATTATATTAATGCTTATTTCGAGTGCTATGGGTATGTTAATTCCACGATTTATGATGACTGTCATGGATAAATATATTCCAGAAGAAAATATGAATGCAATTATAATAACAGCTATTCTTACCTTATTTATTATTTTATTGGTCTCTTATATTTTAAAAATAAAGATAAAATTAACGGGTCAAATAGGGCAAGGGGTAGTTCATTCATTAAGGAAGGATTTATTTTTGCATTTACAGGAACTTCCGTTTTCTTATTACGATAGCAGACCCCATGGTAAGATACAGGTAAGGTTAGTAAATTATGTAAATAATTTAAGCGATCTATTGTCAAATGGTATTGTAAATACGATTACGGATTTATGTAGTTTAATTTTTATTATTTTTTTTATGTTATCAATTAATGTTAAGTTAACAATAATATGTATGTGTGGTCTTCCCATTTTAATGGCTGGTGTTATTTTTGTAAAAAGAAGGCAGCGGTTAGGATGGCAGTTAGCAAATAATAAACAATCAAACTTGAATGCCTATATTGCAGAAAGTATAAATGGAATTCGCGTAACACAGGCATTTGTACGAGAAAAGAAAAATACAGAGATTTTTAATAATTTAAGCGGCGATTATCGGAGTGCATGGATGAAGGTTATTAAATATAATTTTATGTTATCTCCTACCGTTGATACAATTTCGATTATTACTTTGGCAGTTATCTACTTTTTGGGGGTTAAGTGGTTAAAGGCCGGGTCGGAAGTAGTAACCATAGGTGGTTTAGTTGCTTTTACGAGTTACATTGGGAACTTCTGGCAACCCATTAATACGTTAGCATCTTTTTATAATTCCGTGTTGACTGCAATTTCATATTTAGAAAGAATCTTTGAAACAATCGATGAACCAGTCAATGTAAAAGATGAACCAGGAGCAATTATAATGCCTACCATCAAGGGAGAAGTAGAATTTAAGCATGTTGATTTCTCTTATGATGATGGTGTTAAGATTTTACATGATGTGAATTTTAAAGCAAAACTTGGGGATACTTATGCAATTGTTGGACCAACGGGAGCTGGAAAAACAACAATTGTAAATTTATTAAGTCGTTTTTACAATGTGGATTCTGGCCAACTCTTAATCGATGGGATTGATATTAATAAGGTAACGATTCATAGCTTACGAAAACAAATGGGCGTTATGATGCAGGATAGTTTTATATTCTCTGGTACTATTATGGATAATATCCGATATGGAAATATGGAAGCTACGGATGAAGAAGTTATGGAAGCAGCAAAGACTGTTTGTGCCCATGATTTTATTTTATCTATGGAGGATGGATATCAAACGCAAGTAAATGAAAGAGGAAGTCGATTATCGCAGGGACAGCGACAGCTCATTTCTTTTGCACGAGCACTATTAGCGGATCCAAAGATACTAATTTTAGATGAGGCTACATCAAGCATTGATACAGAAACAGAAATTCTTCTTCAGGAAGGTTTGCAAAGGTTGTTGAAAGGAAGAACCTCCTTTATTATTGCACATCGTTTATCAACTATAAAAAATTCAAATTGTATTATGTATATTGATAAGGGGACCATTTTAGAAATGGGAACGCATGATCAATTAATGAAGAAGAGAGGAGAATATTATAACCTTTATATGTCTCAATATAGCTTTTTAGAAAAACTATCAGTTGCAGAGTAATTATTTAAGGCAGGTCTTTTTAGACCTGCCTTTCCTGTAGAAACATTGTCAAATTGCACTGGCTAAAACGGTACCAGGTTTACAATTAACACTTTCAATAATAATTTTATCGATTGTTAGTTCAGGAACTTGAATAATTTTTTCTAATATTCTCCACCCATCGCTATAACCACCCAGTGCATAAATATGATTGTGGCACTGTTCGCGGATATAGGTTATAATGGATTTCTCATTATCACATTCTTCAATTATAGGAAAGACTAAGTGATAATGATTTTGTAAAGAAATTAGTTTTGAATCAGATAGAGCTCTTTCTCTATTGTTACAGTGAATTATTATGACGGTAGGTTTGGAACAATTTCCATATTCTATAAAATCCATTTGTTATTTCTCCTTTCAGAAGAGGTGGGTAAAAAAGAGGAAGAAATAACGTTAACTAATTATTGAAAGGACAAAGTCCATGTTTTTTAAGAACCTGATGGAGCTGTTTTTCTTTTTTCTCCTCCATAGGATACAAAGGCAATCGGCATGGGCCGGCGTCTTTTCCCATTAATTTTAATGCCTGTTTGACAGGTATCGGATTAACATCCGAAAATAAGGCATTTATTAAATCTAAATATTGTAGTTGTAGCTTTTGGCAATCATATACATTATTATTAAAAAAATTGTAGCATAAATCATGTGTTATTTTTGGTACTATATTTGCTAACACGGATATTACACCCTTCCCACCAAGGGCAAGGGTGGGGGCTATCTGGTCGTCATTGCCGGTATAGATGGAGAGACGATCGCCGTATAAGGCAGCAATTTTAGCGATTTGCGAGAAATCTCCACTTGCTTCTTTTACTGCTACAATTTTACTATTATCACAGAGTTCCTTATAGGTGTCTGGTAATATATTTAATCCAGTTCTGGATGGAATATTGTATAAAATGACTGGGAGGCTTGTGGCATCTGCACAAGCGTGAAAATGAGCGGCAAGGCCTCTCTGGGATGTTTTGTTGTAGTATGGCGTTACATGAAGTAAAGCATCTACACCTGAATCTTCCGCTTTCTTAGAAAGCTCAATGGCATGGTGCGTATTATTAGAACCAGTACCAGCTATTACAGGTACTCTATGCTGAACAAAGGATACCGCACGTTTGATAACTGTTACTTGTTCCTCTATTGAGAGAGTAGAAGCTTCTCCAGTCGTTCCTGTTACGAGTATTGCATCAATACCTTGATCAATTTGAAACTCGATAAGCTCTTCTAATCTTTTATAGTTTACGCTATAATCGTCATTCATAGGGGTTACAAGTGCTACTGCACTTCCCTGAAAGATTGTATGATACATTTGCATCTCATTCCTTTCTTTTTTCTTAAATACGGTTTAACATTTATCAATACTGCGTCTTTTAAACTTTTCTTTTATCAAACGTATCACGTTTTTTACGGTTACGAGAAAGGAATCACGTTTCTTGAAACAAATAATTTTCGAAAAATAGTCCATGAAAAGCTATTTTCAAGAAAAGCTGTTTTCTTCCTCATTTACCTATGATATATTATGTTCATTAACACAGTTTGGAGATGCATTCTTAAAAACTTATAAAAAAAGGACGCCCTAAAAAAGGACGCCCATGTAATATAATAGGATTTAATCAAATAGCTGGTGTTGATTTTTTATAATGCTGAACCAATTATCGATATAGTCAGCTCTTCTATTTTGGTTTTTAAGATAATAGGCGTGTTCCCATACGTCAATATTGAAAATTAAGAAATGTGTATCATCCAGTGGGGTATCTTGATTTGGTGTCGTGATAAAACTGAAATTTCCGTTTTCATCGGCTAGAAACCAAGCGTAACCAGATCCAAAGACAGATAATGCGAATTTTTTGAATTCTTGCTCCCAATTAGAAATAGAACCATAGTAATCTTGGATGGCTTTCTTTCGGGTTGAATTTAGTTTTTGGGGAGCCATTTCATAAAAATAAAAAATATGATTGTATACACCACCTGCATTATTTTTTACTGCAGTCTTTATTGTATCTGGGATGCGGTCTAAATCCATGATTAATTGTTGTAAGCTCCATGTATGAAGTTGTGGGTAAGGGGCGAGCGTTTTGTTTAAATTATCTACGTAAGTAGCTAAATGCTTATTATGATGAAGAAACATTGTTTCGGTATCAATGTATGGTTCAAGGGCATCATAAGAATACGGTAATGAAGGAAGTTCAAATGGATAGTGATTTGTCATGATAACTCCGTTTATTTTCTATTATTGTAATATATGATAGAATAGAGGAAGCGTTTCAAAAATTATATTAAATATAAAGTTTAACGGATATAAGCTACAACAGTAGTTCGTTATGAGTAAGTAGTATAGTGGATTGAAAGTATCCGCTTGACTGTTAAAAGAAAGAGGAAAAGAAATGTATAAAATAATTGATACCCATGTACATTATGACGATGATCAGTTTAATGAAGATCGTAATGATTTACTTAATAGGCTAAATAAGGAAGGTATTGAGCTAGTTGTAAATATAGGGGCTAGTATAAAAAGTTCACAGCAAACCATTCAATTAACACAGCAATATCCTCATGTGTATGGTGCAGTTGGCGTACATCCAAATGAAACAGGGGAGTTAAATGAACAGAATTTTCAGTGGTTAGGCCAGGTTGCGCGTTTACCTAAAATTGTGGCAGTAGGTGAAATTGGACTGGATTATTATTGGGATGAACCTGAGCGTGAAATTCAAAAAGAATGGTTTATAAGACAGTTGCAATTAGCAAGGGAAGTAAAAAAGCCAGTTGTTATCCATAGTCGCGATGCAGCCTCTGATACGCTAGAGATAATGAAAAGAGAAAGGGCACACGAAATTGGTGGTGTTATTCACTGTTTTTCCTATAGTGTAGAGATGGCGAGAGAATATTTAAATATGGGCTATTATCTGGGAATTGGTGGTGTTGTAACATTTAATAATGCGAAAAAGTTAAAAGAAGTAGTAGAATATGCACCACTTGATCGAATTGTGTTAGAAACAGACTGTCCCTATTTGAGTCCTGTTCCCCATAGAGGAAAAAGAAATAATTCTTTATATTTATCATATGTTATAACTGAAATTGCTAAGTTGAAAAATATTACAGAAAAAATGGTTATAGCTACGACAAATCATAATGCAAAAATATTATATCGTTTGGAAGAAAGGTAGATAAAAAATGGCGGAATTAGGAAATCCTAAAAAGACAATAGAGGTATTACAGAAGTACCAATTTAATTTTGCAAAAAAATTTGGACAAAATTTTTTGATTGATACCCACGTATTAGAGAAAATCATTAAGACAGCCGAAGTATCAAAGGATGATTTTGTACTAGAAATTGGTCCAGGTATTGGGACGATGACACAGTACTTAGCAGAAGTAGCGAGAGAAGTTGTTGCGGTAGAAATAGATGACAAACTTATTCCAATTTTAGAGGATACGTTATCGCAATATAGCAATGTTTCTGTACTTCATGAAGATATTTTAAAGGTAGATATCAAGCAGTTAGCAAAAGAACATAATGGAGACAAGCCCATAAAGGTAGTTGCAAATTTGCCTTATTATATTACAACCCCAATTATTATGGGATTATTTGAAAGTAATGTTCCAATCGATAGTATTACAGTTATGGTACAGAAGGAAGTAGCAGACCGCATGCAAGTAGGTCCTGGTACAAAAGATTATGGTGCCTTATCATTGGCCGTCCAGTATTACTCTGAGCCTTATCTTGCTGCCAATGTACCAGCTAATTGTTTTATGCCACGTCCTAACGTAGGTAGTGCAGTCATTCGTCTGAAACGTCATCAAAGACCACCAGTAGAAGTAATAGATGAAAGCTTAATGTTCCGCTTGATTCGTGCATCATTTAATCAGCGAAGAAAGACACTTGTAAACGGGCTCAATAATTCTGCAGAAATCAACATTCCAAAAGAGCTAATTGTGAATGCTGTGGAAAACTTAGGTTTAGGGGCAAACATTCGTGGAGAAAGACTAACTTTGCAAGATTTTGCATCGTTAGCCAATTATATTTCAGAACATACAAGTTAAAAATTAAAAAATAGTAATATTTTTTGTTCTTTCCTCATAAAGTTTCTTATGGGGGTGATTATATGTCCGAATATAGACGATTTGTATCATATATTTATGAATACGAAAATGACACCAAAGGACGGAATGTAGGTTTTGCTAAAGTGGAAGTTCGCCAAGGGCAAAAAAGAGTAGATATTACCCTACGCAGAGTGCCCGGACCAGAAGGCAATGCCCTAAAGGTGAGTGGATTTTATCGGGAAGAAGGAAAATGTGTCAAGAAAGAACTCGGTAGGATGGCGCTATCTGGTGGGAATGGAAATTTTCACTGGTCTTCAGCAGCAGAGTTTATAGGAGATAACTGTAGCTTTTCCAGTTTAGTTGGATTGGCAATTTGTCCAGAGTATCGTTCCGAAAATGTTTATGTAACTGTTTGGGACGATGAGCCATTTTCTACACAAA
>JBKTKK010000014.1:0-22883 GCA_047242405.1 Lachnospiraceae bacterium
ATTCAATTGTATAATCCTCTTTATTGCGTGCCTTTGCTTCTTCAATCGCTTTATTCAGTTTCGTTCGATCTGCTCCCACCTCCAAAGTCTGTAAGCAAATTTCTATACCGTTTAATCTGGCAGATATTTCCCCCTCTTTTGCCGTATCATCATATAAGTGAACTTCCAATGTCCCATTTGTTACTTTCACTTCATATACTGGTGTCACCCCATTCACTTTAAATTGGGCTCCTTTTTCCGATGTTTGCTCATATACTTCACTATAATCTTGGAATGATAACTTCGTCGTATTAGCAGCCTTCTTATCTCCGGTTAACACAGCTACATTATAAATACCATTTGGTAAATCCACTTTAAATGTGTAAGGTTTTCCTCCTTTGGAATATACATAGTCACGGAAATAATTACCGCCACTCACATCAGCACTTTCTACCTCTCTATCAAATCCGTAGTACTGGCCTCCCCCATTTATATTATCGCTATACAATACTGTCCCTGTCATTTGCATATAGCCATCCTCAACAGGAGAATCCTTTGTCCCAAAGTCAATGTTCCACTCTGTTTTTATTTCTTCTTCTGGGTCAACAACTGCTTTTAATAATGCTTCATAGCATTCTTGAATTTTAGCTACAAGTTCAAATACTTCATTTGCCGATGCGGTAACTGGTTCACTAATTACTAGATTTGCATAATTGATGACCTCTAATACATCGTTCCAAGCATCTTCTTTGTAATTTTCTTTAATCATCTCTGCCATTTTGTTTTGGGTTTGGGTAATTTTCTCTTTTACATACCCAATTGCCTCTTCGAGTGTTGTTTCACGAGGTTTGATTTTTACTGCATTTAATCTTGCCGAACTTCCAGTCACACGAATAACAAGGGAGCCGTAACCAACTCCATCACTTCCAGTATATTCTTGTGCAATCGAAACAAGTGATGTAAGGCTTGCATATTCTCCGGACTTACTATTTAACTGGGCGGCATCTCCCCCTTGGAAAGACACATAACTCGTATTGCTATTTTCCGCATCCCCCGTAGTCAACCATACTTCATAATTGCCTACCGGAAGATCAACTTGAAATTTATAATCACTACCTAAAATAAAATCACCATATAAAGCATCGGCATTACTCCGTTCCCGACTATCTACTTTGCCGATTATCCCATAATAAGTGTAAGGATCGTAATGAGAAGATGTTTTTATTTGTATATAACCCTCCTCTTTTGTACCGTTCCCCAAATCGAACAAGTATTCCATTGCGGTCGGCGCTACTGGTTTTACTTTCATATCAATAATAGCGAGAAGATCTTGAATCGATTTTTCCACTTCCGATACCAAAGGATGGGGATTTTCTAATAATTTCTTTGCATAATCCAGTGTATCCTGTGCCATCTTCCATGTTTCTTCTAAGTAGTTTGACGAATCCGACTGCGATATTTTTTCTTCTGCTTTTAAAATAGCTGCTTTTAATTCCTTGATGGCTTCCTCGCTTGGTTTCTCATACGGTATGATTGTCATAGCATTAATTCTCGCAGAGCTTCCACTTACACTAATTTCAAGCTGACCGTATCCGGTTCCATCCTTACCAGACATCGTATTAGCGACTTCTGTCACAAAAGAAACTTCATCACGATATCCCGAATCCGATCTTAACGTAGTAATATCTTCTCCCTGCGCTTTTATATTACTGGAATTGCTGGCAGATTTATCTCCCGCCATAACCCATACTTGATAAGCTCCTACTGGCAAATCTACTTTTATTGTATAATCATTTCCTACCAGAAAGTCTGTATACAGCTTATCCCCACTGGAGCGATCTCTAGCATCAACCCCCTGCTCTAACCCATAATACGTATAAGCATCATACACCTTATTGTTTGCAAAACCAATGTATCCGTCTTCTACGCCAGATGATACCGTACCAAAATCGAAGTAATACTCATTTGTAGTTGGTGCGTCTGGTTTCTCTTTCAATCCATCCATTGCATCCTTTAATTCTTTCGTCAAAATACCTACCTGTTTTTCTGTTAAATTGGTATTGAGTGCACGTTTGACATTTTCTATGGTGTCTTTTACTGCTTGAACAGTTTCAGGTAAATAACTATCTTGATTTAAACGAGACAGTAACTCCTCCGCCTCTTTTATCAACGTTTCTAAAACAGCAGCATCTGTTAAACGGATTACTTCCATTGCGTATAACTTTACTTTCTCCCCCGTTATCGTAATTGTTAGAATACCTTCACTGGCAACTTGTATATTAGAAAATGTATAACTATTTCCATTTTGAACGAACTTTTGTTCTTCGTTTTGTATCGTGACATTGTCGATATTCTCTGCAAACAATTTTATTGTATGGATCCCTTTTCTCCCATCCACCTGAAAGGTTAAAGAATCGGTCGTTAACCAATCTCCAAATAATGCATTCCCTTTCTCTGCGATTGCTTGACCTTTTACATCACCTATTACAATACCAAAACCATTTTCTTGTGAATATATGGATGTTTCATTAACTGGAATATAGCCTGGTTCCACATAACTAACACTGCTTCCAAAATCGAACTTGTTTGTTTGCAAACGGTTTTCATACTCTTCCACATATTGTTTGACAGTAATATTTGGAATGGGAATATTGTCCCAATTAGTGTCAAAACCAAGATAAAAACTAAGCATTGGTGGTTGGTTGTATCCAACATTCTGCCATGCGACTGCAGTACGATATTGGGAATCATGCATTAATGTATATAATTTATGATTCGTTAAATTCGTTGTTGTATAAATACGAATAGCCGTACTATCTTCCGTACGGAAAATCACCTCTTCTCTCCAATCCCCTAGAATGTCTGCGGAAAGACACGAATTATTTTTCGTTCCATTATTTGTATATGTACCATCCGCCTTTAGAATTAATTTTTGTTCTTGTGCTTCCCAATCCCATTTATAAATTGCGCCTACACCAACACTGGTAGCATCATTCCAGTCTCCATGGTCAAGTAATTCTCTTCCAAGATCCCCATCCCACCAAATCATACTATTAAAAGCAGGTGTGTTTTTTGCAACAACATGGTTATTGTAATCCGTTCCATAAAGTTCGGTTCCATCTGAAGCAAATACATATCCAGTATGACCATTTCTCCATACATCCTCCGCTTCACTCGTGCACCATGCCTCGTTGCCACTATAATTGGGATCAATATCACCACAAGAACCACGACCGACATCAAAATTGACAATGGGATATCCCCATAAAAATTCTCCCGTCGCCGCATCATGCATCGCAATGCCATTCTCTTTTGGATATTTTTCATGTACCATAAATACTTCAAGACCTGGATGATTGATATTTAAATCACTTACATAAAGGGCATCTCCATGTCCCTGTTTTGTGGAATAAAGGCCAGTTCCATCGTTATCAATCGTACAAGAACCGTATATAATTTCATCGTAACCATCATCGTCTACATCTGCAATACTTAATGAATGGGCTCCCTGGCCGGAAAAATCACTTGATACATTTTCCTCATTTGTATCAAATTTCCACCGTAATACTAATTCATCATCAATGAAATCATAAGCCGCAATTCCACTTCTACCATAGTAACCACGGCACATAATTAAACTCGGATTATTCTCTTCGTTTGCATAGGTGCTGGTTGATCCTAAATATGCCATCCCAGCTAAATAACGTTCGCCCCTATTCTTATCCCCCCACTCTGAAATAAGGCCTCTGGCTGGCTCATATGGTACTGTATCAATTGCAGCCCCAGTTACCCCGTCAAAGACAGTTAAATATTCATTGCCAGTTACCGTATGACCACCGCCTTCTAAGGCAATGGTTGCTTCAGGATCCCCAATTACATTGCCAACTCCATCAATGGTACCGTCTGCTGTTTTGCAGCACATCTCGGCTTTGCCATCGCCATCAAAATCGTATACAAGAAACTGTGTATAATGGGCCCCTGAGCGAAAATTATAGCCAAGGTCCACCCGCCAAAGAAACGTCCCATCCATCTTATATGCATCGATCATGGTCGGAGACGTATAGCCCCCTTGCGAATTGTCTTTTGCATTTGACGGATACCATTTAACAAGGAGTTCATATTCTCCATCTCCATCCAGATCCGCTACGCTCATATCATTTGCTGCATAAGTGCCTACACCTGAATTTTTATCCACTTGGGTTCCACGATTTTCAGGCTTATTAAGCGGAATTTCAATATAATTTTGGTTCCATACGGTTACATTTTCACTCATATCAATTTCCGTTGTATTGTCACTAGCAAGTGCACACACATAGTATGTTGAATCCTCTGTACCTTCTTTATCGATGTAATTTGTACTATCCGCTATACATGTCTCAATTAATTTTCCATCGCGATAAAGATTAAAGTTTGTACCATCCAAACCGCTATTACTTTCATTTGCTCCAGTAACTTCTGTCCCCATAAGTCGCCAGCTTAAAAATACCCCCTCTTCCGTTTTAACTGCAACTAATCCACGATTTAAATATTCCAAAGCTCTGGCCTCTTGTGTTACCGTCTCCACTTCTTTTGCCTGCAGCGCTGCACGTGATGGTAATCCAAGTTGAAACGCCATCGAACAGACCACTAGACAAGCAGTAAATTTGTAAAATCGTCGATGCATTTTTGTACCCTCCTCTACTTTTCGTTATTTGCTACTAGACAAGTTTATCATAGTTTCCTGTAAGAATTCTATGTACACATCAAGACTGTTTTTGACATTTTATGCGATCAATTTCCAAATTAATACATTATCTTTTCATCGTTTACATGCCTTTGTCGAAAATAAAAAACTCATAACCGTTTTCCTGTTATGAGTTTTTTATTTTTCACTTTATTAAATTTATTTTTCCAGCGGAGTAAGGTTTTTTAGGGAGAGATCTAAGATTGGGGCAGAATGGGTAGTGCTCCTGAGGAAACATAATCAACACCGGTTTTTCCAATTTCATGTAACCTTTCCTTTGTAACATTTCCAGAACATTCGGTTATCGCTCTATTATTCACCATCTCCACTGCCAATTTCATCGTTTCATTATCCATGTTATCTAACATGATAATATCAGCCCCCGCATCGAGCGCCTCTTGTAACATATCTAAGTTTTCTACCTCTACTTCGATTTTTCTTACAAAGGGAGCATATTCCTTTGCAAGTTTAATTGCATTGGCAATGCTTCCAGCTGCACCAATATGGTTGTCCTTTATTAAAATACCGTCGGAAAGGTTATAACGATGATTATATCCTCCACCAACTTTTACCGCATATTTTTCAAATGGACGCATATTCGGTGTTGTCTTTCTTGTATCCAGTAGCTTTGTTTTATATCCCTTTAATTCTTCCGTAAAGGATCGCGTATATGTTGCAATTCCACTCATTCTTTGTAAATAATTCAAAGCGGTACGCTCCCCAGATAATAAAGCTCGAAGATCACCATAAATGACACCAATTTTTTCACCTTTTATAACTGCATCGCCATCCTTTTTGGACGTTTCAAACCTTGCTGTATCATCTAGTAATTCAAACACCCGACTAAATACATCTAGGCCGCATAGAATACCATCTTCTTTACAAATCAAATCTGCCTTTCCCTGTTTTGCACGCGGCATAATGGCATTGGTTGTCACATCTTCACTTGTAATATCCTCTTTTAACGCATTTAATAAATAAGTATCTGTATTAATTTTCATTGTCACACCATTTAACATAAAAATCCTCATCCATTCTTTTTATTTCATTCATAATTATCTTTTTGTCTTCCATGCCTCTTTCCTCTTTGGATTTCGACAGCAATTGTAAACGAGGGAAAATCTCTTCCCACACAAGGTTTTGCAAGCGTGATTCTATTACATCTGCAGCTCTACGCGCAAATACAAGACTTTCCAATAGGGAATTGCTTGCTAATCGGTTTGCTCCATGGACGCCATTACATGCAGTTTCCCCCACAGCATACAAATTTTTCATTGAAGTTTCCCCATACGTATTCACTTTGATTCCTCCCATTAAATAATGCTGGGCAGGGGTAACTGGAATTGGCTCTTTCGTAATGTCGATACCTTCTTCCAAACACGTCTGGTAAATATGGGGGAATCGGCACTTAATCTCCTCCTCTTCCATCTTTTCCAAAGACAAATATACGTAGGGCATATGATATTTCTCCATTTCGTTGCGAATGGCTTCTGTAACAACATCCCTTGGAAGTAATTCATTTACGAACCGTTCTCCTGCTTCATTTAGAAGAATTGCGCCCTCCCCACGCACCGACTCTGAAATTAAAAACCTTCTTCCTTCCTTTTTGGAATAAAGAGTCGTTGGATGTATTTGTATGTAATTTAAGTTCTCAAGGGTAATCTTATGTCGAAGTGCAATTGCAAAACTATCCCCTCTTATATGTCTAAAGTTCGTAGAGTGAATAAATAAACCACCAATTCCCCCCGTAGCCAAAATTACAGTCTTCGCATAATATAATTCATTCGTTCCATCACTATGCTTGGCTAAGATTCCATGGCATATATTGTCTTTTGCGAGCAAATCAATCATCGTTGTTTGCTCCTTTATTGTAATATTCTTCCTCCCCTGCGCTTGGTCGATTAATTTACTCGTTATTTCTCTTCCAGTGATATCTTGATGATATAAAATACGATAAGTTGAATGGGCCCCTTCTCTCGTGAATCGCAGATTTCCCTCCTCATCTCTTTCAAATTCTACACCATATTTGATGAGCTGGTCAATGACTTGCCGCGATTCGTTGATCATAATTGAAACGGATTCTTTATTATTTTCATATCGTCCCGCACGCATTGTATCTTCGAAATAGCTGTCAAAATCCGACTCGGATTTCAGTACACAAATCCCCCCTTGTGCTAAATAGGAATCACTATCACAAACTTTTTCTTTTGTAACCATCAATATTTTACATTTTTCTGGTAAGTTCAAGGCCGCAAAAAGTCCTGCTGCACCAGTACCAACGATTACGATATCATATGTTTCCGTTTTCATATTGTCATCCTTTCCAGCCTATCTAGCAGCCAATTCTAGCATTCTTTTCAAAGGTTTGTTTGCTGCTGTCTGGATAGCTTCATCTAGTTCTACTTCTGTTTCTAGTTTCTCTAATGCATTGGATACTTTATCCAATGTTATTTTTTTCATATTTGGGCAGTATTGGCGGTGCCCAACGGAGTAAAACTTTTTACCTGGATTCTTCTGTTTAAGTTCCCATAAGACGCCCATTTCTGTGCCAATAATAAACTCTTGTGCATCACTTTCCGTAGCATAGGTAATGATTCCAGATGTACTTCCAATATAATCTGCAAGTTCTAATATCTCCATTGGACACTCGGGATGCACCAATACTTTGGCATCTGGCTTAGCTGATTTTGCCTTTTGTAGCTCTTCCTTTTTTATACTTGTATGTACATGACAAAAACCATCATTAAATATGAATTTTTTTTCAGGAACCTTTGATGCAATATATCGTCCTAAATGCTCGTCTGGAATGAAATATATCGTTTTATTTGGTAATTCCCTTACTATTTTCATGGCATTGGCACTGGTGACGCATACATCTGCATATGATTTAATCTCTGCTGTGGAGTTGATATAACAGACTACAGCCAAATCCCCATATTCGTTTCGAACACTTTTTATTTTCTCCGAATCTGCCATATGCGCCATTGGACAATCCGCTAAAATTTCTGGTAATAATACTCTCTTACTCGGGTTTAATAGCTTTGCACTTTCCCCCATAAATTTCACTCCACAAAATACAATGGTTTTTTGAGATATCTCTGTAGCCACTTTGCTAAGGTAATAGGAATCACCAATATAGTCTGCAATTGCCTGTACCTCATCTGGTACGTAATAATGGGCAAGTATAACTGCATCACGTTCCCTTTTTAATCGCTCTATTTTTTCCTCTAATTGTTCCATAACTTCCTCCCATGTATTCTAATGACTTCTACTATTGCACAAACGTTATATGTTGTCAAGTCATATGTAAAGTCAGTTGTAAAGTCATATATTTTTGAGCTTATACTGTATAATTGTAAATACAGCATTCACAAAGTTTTCAAACCTTTATCAAGGAATTTTAACAATTACGATCCATTATAAAAATATCTCTTTTTTACAGTACTTTGATACTGTATAAAAAGATTTCATATAATCCTTATATACCGGTATCAATTCCCCTGATACTCCCTTGAAAAAAACACTTCTATTTTTTATAAAAATGAATGAATCAGGTCTTATGACTTTACTAACGCATGAATCCCGTTAAGATTATATAAAGAAAAACCTCCACGCATTGACATAAAATCCTTGCCTTCCTATTATATTATTATTATATTTTAGAATTTAAAATGCTGCATGAGGTTCATCTGCTTATTTATTATATCGTTTTGAACCATAAGCATAATCTATGATGTTGACTAGTAACGATTTGTAATATTATTCAACTCAGCTTGATTATGCTTTTTTTGCTGGATAATTAAAAATGAAATCAATAACAAAAACCTGATATTCATCCAAAAAGCTTGCAAGTTTTATTAGTAAACCCATTATTTACTTTTTAATAAAAATTAAACGAATTAAAGGAAAATATTAAAATTAGTTACGACTAATGTATTGTAATAATTCGTCATTTTATATATAATGACAAATAACAAATCTCCGTAATGATAAATTGGTTTTACAAACATGGATCAGAGTCGTACCTTAAGATAAGAGGGAAGGAAGGATTTAATGGACAAGATAATTCAACAATATTTTCATACATCAAATCCTGATGTAAACCCGTCCATTGAAATAAATTGGGCTGGTCATATGCAATGTGGTCCCAAGTATTCCGTTGGTCCACGATCAATCAACGCCTATATGATTATTTTCATAGCAAAGGGCAAAGGAACTGTAAAGTTGGGTGATAGCACCCCCATTCCACTAAAAGAAAGGGATGCAGTTTTTATTTTTCCAGGTACTTATCATCATTTGTTTGCAGATCCAGTCGAACCCTTTGAAATTATGTGGCTGTCCTTCAACGGTATGCAATGCGAAATGATTCTTTCCACTGCTGGTTTTACCCCAAAGCAATGTATAATACCGAGCATCTTTCATTCAAAACAAAAGGAGACGATGCAACTCCTATTTGATGCTATGAAAAATCAAACAGAACAAAACTACTTAACAACGATCGGGCAATTCCATTTACTTCTCGGCCAATTGATCAATGGAAAGCCCGAAAAACAATTGGGTGAACCAAAATCGAATGTACAAAAAGTTATTTACTTTATGGAACAAAATTATTTTATGGATATTGATGTGAACATATTATGTTGCATTATAAAATATAGCCGCTCCTACTTGTCTAGAGTTTTTAAAGCAGAGGCTGGAATAACGATTCCAGAGTACTTAAACAAGATACGAATTCGACATGCCAAAGAGCTTTTAGAGAACTCTCCACTTAGTATTAAAGAAGTCGCATCTTCTGTCGGCATTACCGATCCTTTTTACTTTTCAAAAGTATTTAAAAAAGAGACTGGATATTCTCCAAAAGATTATCGAAACATACATATGCGACTACCAGCGCCAAGCCTTTAACGGTATTCTCACTATCGTACAATCGACCGGGAATCATTGGTAAATGGAGAAGCTGCCATGTCTCATTGGCAATGGCTTTCCGGTGCATAAAAAAGAAGGAAATTCTTACCGTCCCCCCGGTTACGAATTTCCTTCTTTTTAGAAGAATAATAGTAATATGTTTTGTATGTGTGTCCGTTAGCACCAGCTAACTCTCTTCAGTATAGCATATTAAGGCATAAAAATCCAGTATTTTTTTTTATACATATTTTTGTTAAGCAAAACCAAGTAAAGTGACTACCCCATGAAATAACATACAGATGAATATACCTATAATTGTAGGTACCGCAAAGGAAACCAACGTCCACTTCCAGCTTTGTGTTTCTTTTTTTATTGTAAGGCATGTAGTGGAACATGGCCAATGGAAGAGGCAAAACAACATAGTTGAAACTGCCGTTACCCAGGTCCAGCCATTCGATACCAATAACTGTTTTAGCTCAAAAGTGCCCATATCCGTTATAGTCCCCGTTGCCATATATGCCATAATAATGATTGCACTACAATTTCATTTGCTGGAAAACCCAAAATAAAGGCAATGAGTATCACCCCATCTAATCCCATTAGCTGGGCAAATGGATCTAAAAACCCACTACAATGTGCAAGTATGGTCACACCACCAATTGATACATTTGCCATAAGCCATATAATCAACCCTGCTGGTGCTGCTATCACAATGGCTCTGCCTAATACAAATAATGTTCGATCAAAGATGGAGCGAACGATTACTTTCCCGACTTGTGGTGTTCGATAGGGAGGCAGTTCTAAAGTAAAAGAGGATGGTAAACCTTTTAAGATTGTTTTAGAAAGTAACTTGGATACTTCAAATGTCATAAATACACTAAGAATAATTACGCTAAGCAAAATGAATACCGAAACAAACGTTTGTGTTGGCCCGACAAACGTTCCTACAAAGAACATGCTTATGATAGCGATTAGCGTTGGGAAACGGCCATTACATGGTACAAAGTTATTAGTTATAATAGCAATTAAACGCTCCCTTGGCGAATCAATAATGCGACATCCCACAACTCCCGCTGCATTACACCCAAATCCCATACACATAGTTAAACATTGCTTTCCGCAGGCACATGCCTTTTGAAAATGATGATCTAGGTTAAAGGCTATACGTGGTAGATATCCAAGATCCTCTAGTAACGTAAATAAAGGGAAAAATATAGCCATTGGTGGTAACATAACAGAAACAACCCAGGCTAAAACACGATATACGCCTAATACTAGCGCACCATGTAACCACTCTGGTGCTTGGATCCATTGAAAGAAATCCGTCAGCCGATCTTGCACCCAAAATAGACCAACGGTAATTAACTTAGATGGATAATTCGCCCCTGCTATTGTTATCCAAAAAATAACTCCCAGTAATAGCAACATAATCGGGATAC
The DNA here is from genome assembly GCA_047242405.1 of Lachnospiraceae bacterium. Lineage (GTDB taxonomy): Bacteria > Bacillota > Clostridia > Lachnospirales > Lachnospiraceae > Fimimorpha. The sequence continues at coordinate 11,047 of JBKTKK010000014.1, forward strand.
CAGTATACTTCCCCGTTAATAAATAATCAATTTTATTTTGTCGTTCTTCGTACTTTTTACTTTCTATTGAAACACTTGCCTTCCATATGCGCTCTGCATTTTGCATCAAAGCTCCTACAATCTGATCTTTCACAATTTGTGAATCTATTCCCTTTTCCTTAAAAAGCGTTTCCACTTGTAAGCACCCTGACTTAATATCCGCATCCTCTAATAATGATCCCCCACACCTTTCTTCCACCTGCCGAACTGTTTTATCATCACCTTCTAAAATCCGCAAAGCCATCCATCTAGCACGGATTTTTCCTCCTAATTTCTTTTGTAACACGGGGGTCAATATTTTTAATGCTTCTTCTATATTTTGATCGTATAACACATCTCTTGGAATGTGAACAAGACGATATTCTTCCATATGACTTACCCGTTCCAATAGATGATCCAATCCTTTGTTGCTTCTTGCACTTGTTCCAACGACTGGCACTCCGAGTATTTCCTCTAACGTTTTTAAATGAACGGAAATATGCTTCTTTTTCGCTTCATCGAGTAAATTAACACAGACAACAATACGGTCGGTAATTTCCATTGTTTGTAACACTAAGTTTAAATTTCTTTCCATACACGTCGCATCACAAACGACTACTGTCGTATCTTCTCCCCCAAAGCATATAAAATCCCTTGCTGCTTCTTCTTCCGCTGAATGTGGCATAAGTGAATACGTACCAGGCAAGTCGACAATGATATAATCTTGTTCCTTGTAACTACACCTTCCTTGGGCACAAGTAACCGTCTTTCCAGGCCAGTTCCCCGTATGTTGATTTAAACCGGTAAGTGCATTAAATACCGTACTTTTACCGACATTTGGGTTTCCTGCTAAGGCTATAACCCGATCGTCCTCTGCCTCTTTGTGTACTTCAAACATATCCTTTTGTACAGAAAGCGAAGTTCTACTAGAAACCATGATCCTCTCCTTAATATATTTTTTCAATTCTATTTCTATCGTCTACCATTTCTGCGGCCACACATTCCTCTTTCTCATAAAGCGATTCTGGAAGCACCAATATATCAATGGCATCTTCTAACCTTAGGGCAATAAGGGCACCTCGGATTCGATACGCCACCGGATTTTTGGTAGGAGAGGTATATGCACATTCAATTTCCGCCCCTTCGGTTATGCCAAGATCCATTAGTCGCCGTCGAATACTTCCCACTGATAGTAACTTCACAATTCTACCTTTCTGTCCCTGTTCCAAACGATATAATGTTTTCATATTTTCCATATCTATACCTCCCGCCACTAGCCCATGATTCTTTTTGGATAAACGTCTAAAATGATTTCAATATTCATAAGAATAGTTAATAGCATTCACTCTATTCCCAAAATAGTTAGTCGTTGGAAACTTTGTTTCTTTTATAGAATATTCATGGATTATAAAACGGTTACTAACTTTTTATATTTTTAAAGGAGGACAACATGGATGGAAAAAATTTTTATACATTAAAAGGGTATGAGCAAATGAATCCTCCAGAGCTATCTCCAGCCATGGAAGATTATCTTGAAATGATATATCGTCATTTAAAAGAAGAACCTTACATAAGGGTTAATCAATTAGCCGCAAGATTGAATGTAAAACCATCAAGTGCATCAAAAATGGCTGCCAAACTAACAGAAAATGGATACCTATCCTTTGAACACTATGGATTGATTCGACTTACAAATAAGGGGGTAGAAATGGGAGCATACCTATACTGGCGCCAGGGGCTTGTAAACGCTTTTTTCTGCTTCATTAACCAAAGCGAAAATGAACTGGAATTAACGGAAAGAGTGGAACATTTCATAGATAAGAAAACAGCCTTAAATTTAGCTGCTTTTTTAGAACAACACCAGGCGTATGAATAAATAAACTATCCTGAATAAATAAAAATAGCAGTTGGTTATCCAACTGCCATTTTTATCGATACAAACCAAATTTGATTTTTACGCGTTCCATTTTCCTTATCACATTATTCCCAAATAGGAAGAGAAAAAAGGCAGTCCCAAGCCCATGAACGGTATCATAGGGAACACCAGATATATAAAGTAATGTTAACGAGTGCCAATCAACGCCAATTCCAGATGCCGGAATCGCACTTGCCGCGATCATCGCTGCGACATTCATAATCCCCCCGTAATGATAAACGTAGTTAAAAATCCATATACCGGTAGTGTAATGTCATCGATGGGAAGCCGCTTTCTCTGTATTATTAAACCAATGATAAGACCGATTGCACCAAATATGTACAAGCGCCACCCAATAAATGGTCCACTCCCCGATAGACGATAGGTAACATAGGCACTTCCAATTGCGAAAGCAATGCATACGACAGGACCAATTACAATTTGGAACTTTCTTGATTGCACTTTATCAATATCCACTTTATTAAAAACCAAACCTGCTAAGAAACCTAGTATGCCCCAGCAAACCATTTGCCAAGGTGTCCACGGTCCTTGTCCTGAAAAGAAATTCACAACAAATCGGGCAATGGCACCGACTAAAAATCCGGCCTCCGGTCCAAGGGAAATTCCAGAAATAATGACCAATGCCGTTCCTGCCTGGAATGGTCCAAACATAAAACATATAAGATTTCCACAAGCAGTAAGGGCTGCCATCATTGCAATCATTACTATTTCTCTTGCCCTTGGTTTCCTCCGTTCAAATACCATAAAAAATGGAAGCATCGTATAAATTAAGATTAATAAACTTATAATTAAATATTTTCGGTCATCGAAAATATAAATACCAGCAAACATTGTTATTGGAATTAAAAATATAATGATTAATGCTGTCATTATGGTTCGTTTCTTTCTAGCAGCCATATACTGGCTTATATCATATTGATTTCGCATAATTTTATCACATCCTGACAAGTAATGGCATCTTTAAAAACGGTTCTAGACATACGATTTGCTGCTGTAGTATAAAAACTATTTCCACAAAAGAATTCTCTTGGATTTTGTGCTGATATAAGTGCTCCATCAAACATCATTGCACATCGACTTGCATACTCTGCACAAAACTCAATATCATGGGTGACCATTAAGATTGTTACCCCATTTTGCTGTAACTTCTTTAATATCGTGGCTAAAACAGACTTAAAATAAGGATCAAGTCCCTTTGTCGGCTCATCTAACAACAGTAATTCAGGTTCCATCAACAGTATTTTTCCTATTGCTAATCTTTGCTGTTCTCCTCCACTTAGATCGTAAGGATTTGCTTTGCTCAAATGAGAAAGTTCCATTAATTCTAACATATCTACTACTTTTTTTATTTTCTCTTTCTCCCGCCCCTTCTCATAATAGAGCATTTCATACAGCTCTTCTTCTGCAGTAATTTCTGTAAATACAGCTTGTGGATTTTGAGGTACTACACCAATTTTCATTGACTGCTTTTTCTTCCTCATACTACCCTTTTCCCCATGGATCGTAATTGATCCACGATATGGTTTTATTATTCCGCTTGTTAACTTTAATGCAGTACTTTTTCCTACTCCATTTCCACCAACGATGCTGAATAATTCCCCCTTCTTTATATCAAATGACATTCCTTTTATAATATCTGGACTGTTTTTCTCATAACGGTACCATACATCTTTTATAGAAATCAAAGTATTTTGTTCCCGTTTTTTGTCGATCGGCACATCAATGGCAGGGGTAGTTGCCCCGGCATCAAACAACTGTTCCAGCCATATCCTTCCATCTCGAACCGTTACGGGACATTTCAAATCTGTCTTTACTTTCGCATAGACCCGCATAGAAACAGGCAGTCCTTGAAACATTGCATTTTCGTTTTCTTGCAAAAAATTCCCAACCTTTTCCACACTATCTTTTAACAGTACCCTTCCATTATCCATGACGATAACTTGGTCTGCCATTGGAAACGCTTCTTCTAATCGATGTTCAGACAAAATTATTGTCGTACCTAATTCCCGATTTATCTTTTGTAATGTATCCAAAAACTCCGTAGCCGCAATGGGATCAAGCTGGGAAGTGGGTTCATCCAATACTAAAACTTTCGGCTGCATTGCCATAATAGATGCTAGGTTTAAAAGTTGCTTTTGCCCACCTGACAATTCACTAATATTTTTATGAAACCATGTCTGAATCCCAAAAAAGCTTGCCATTTCAGCAACCCGTCTTTTTATATCATCGTTTTTATAACCTAAGCTTTCCAATCCAAAGGCCAATTCGTGCCAAACTTTGTCCGTTACAATTTGATTTTCTGGACTTTGACTAACAAAACCAATTTCACTTGCACTAACCCGCTGATCAAGCTTATCAATATCGATGCCACCATAGCATACATTACCATCCAATTTCCCATATGGTATTAAGTTTTTCTTTAGATGTCTAAGAAGTGTGCTTTTTCCACAACCGGACTTACCACATATAATAATAAATTCAGATCTATTTATTTTTATATTAATCTCTTTTAGGGCTGGATTACTACAACCGGGATAAAAAAAGCTTACATTTCTAAATTCAATTTCTTCCATTTTCTTTCTCCCTCTATATCAAGCGCTGCCGGAAATAGCAGTAAAATACCATATGTAATACCTGCCATTGTAAGCATTTTGGTAGAGCCTGGGTATATAAGTGCTGGGTAATAATAAATATCATTTACCCCCAACATACAGGCCCATAAAATCAGAAAAGCAAGCAATAGAATAAACCCCATTGCCCAACCATCTCTTTTCGTAAAACGGTACATATGAAAACTCGTTCTACCTCTTAAACCATACCCCCTCGCTTCCATAGAATCAGAAGTCTCTATGGAAGCTTCCAAGGACCAGGCTATTAATATAGAAACTTCCTTTGCCAATTGACGCAAGCGTGCCATGAGCCCCATGGTCCCCATATCTCTTCCCATGCATTTTTGTCCTTCATGAATTTCACGATATCGATTTTGTAAAAGGGGAATAAATCGAAAACACATGGCTAAAACAAGTGAGATAGAAGGTATAATTCGACCAAATAAATAGATAATTTTATCTGATGTCAGTGTATGACTAAAGCAGCCAAACCACATAATTGCACTCACTAACATAGATGCAGAAGCAACGCCGTATATAATCGCCTCTGCCGTAATTGCATTGTCGTTTAAGTAAAATAACACGGTAACACCCCGATGATTAAAAAGAGGGTTAATAATTGCCATTAAGATCAAAATAGGTATTAGATACATAATGTTCCGCTTAATTGCCTTTTCCCCACCAAGCCTTACGGAATAGTAAAATCCAATACCAAATGATAGGGCTAAAAAAATAGGATTATTGGAAAACATAACAATCAAAATTACTACTGTATAGTAGGAGAATATGACAAGGGGATGATATGTAGAAAAGTTATTCTCTTCCTTTGTTTTACTAATCATAGTATTGATCTCCTACATCTTTTCCAATATCACAAGTGTAACAATATACAATTTTATCGCCATCTTTTACTTTATACTGGCTTGAGCCATAGTTTGGAAACCAGCCATTTACTTTATACATCCATCCACTTCCGGAACCGGCATCTTGCTCATAAATATGATTAATGCCTTCTACTTTCGCCCCACTGTACATAGGGTCTTCACGAAACTCCATTTGAATTCCTTTATTCCTTGTAATTCTTCTTAATATATCAAAGGCACTGTCACCTTCCTTAATTTCTACCGTAGTTTCTGCCAATATCGTACCGTTTGCTGGTACATAGGGTGCAACTGCCTGGTTCGTTAATTTAGACGTATCTACAATGGTATCACATCGTATTTCAATGGTGCAATACTGTTTAGCTATTTCTGATGCTTGCGTAACTGGAACCGTTTCTACTACTGGGGGATTTACTTGAGGATTTGTCGGTGTACTTGTATCTTGATTTTCCTCCCCCTCTGCCTGTGTTACTTCCACCCCATTCTGTTTTGTAGCAGTAGTACCTACAGCATTTGCATCCGTTTGATTCACAACTGGATTCGAATCCTTAGATGGCTCAATTCCCACCTCTTGGCTTGTTTGTTGGCTATCCTCTGTTATCCCTTCGGAAGGACTTAACTGTGATGTTTCACTTTCATTTGTTGTCCACACATCATTTAATGCAGCATTTATTTGATCGCTAATGGTATCATCATCGCTAATTTCTTTTTCAATAATCAAATAAGTCCCGCCTTCACGAATTGGAAAAGATAATTTATTCTCTTTTACTTCGCCTCGTATCATACTTTGGAACTCATTTGTTTTCCAATTTAACGGATAAATCTGCATATCCTTTAAATTTGATGTATAATCCATCTCGATATTCATCGTAGATGGGAATGAGCCGTTATGTAAAAACGTAACTGCTGTACCCTTTACATCTAATCGCTCTAAAAATTGCTGCAACACCTTATCGGCAAGTGTTTCCTCTGTAACCCCATAATTTATAACAGCTGCATTGGTTATTTTCGTTCCATCAATCGTCCAAGTAATGGAATGATCATCTATAAATACGACTTCTTTGGTCAACGTTTCTTGATTCTGTATTAACTTTTCAATCTGTTCTTTTGTAATAATCTCTTTGTTCTTATTCTTTTCAAATTCTTCTATTTGTTTTGTAAAGGTATCATAATACGCCTTTAGATCCTCATATTCCAAATCAGCATTTGCAATGGTCTCCTTCGCCTCATCGATCTGCTTTTGCAACTGTAAGACACGAAATTGGGAATACTGTCCCTCTTCATTCCCTACCATTGCCTTTTTTTCTATCTTTTCTGCAGCTTCAATCTTTTTTTGTAAACTGTCTCTATAATTGGCTGGTTCCACCTTTAGATGCAGAAAAGCCCCTACTACAGCCGCAAGAACTATGATACCTATAATTATTTTTCTGATCCGGTGTCTGCTCATAATTTCTCCCTCTCTATAAGCCCGTAGGCTAATTAAAAATGCTAAAATGTCTGATATGTCGTGACTAAAAAAATCACGGCACTCAGACATTTTATCCTTATCTAGTCTCTTTCTTTTTTCTTGTAATTACGAATACAAATGCACTAATCATTGCTACCCCACCAGTCATAATGATTTGAGAAATCATAGCATCCCCTGTTTCTACCGGATTATTATCCTCATCTGGTAAAGTAGGGGGCGTAGTTGGCTCCGTTGGCTTTTCAAACGTAGCAACTGCATTTAGCAATGCATTTGCAATTTTCATATCCGCTTCATGATCCCAAATTTCTTTGTCTTCTTCCGTAAAGGTACTATAGTAACCAATGACTAATTTTGCATATTCACCAATCATATCCTTATTGTTTTCGGTAACGGTTACTGCAACACCGTTTGGAGCTAAAACATTGTCTACTAAGTACGATATGACTGCATCTTTTGTATAAGCCAATACACTATTATTGTATTCTTTTGTTACCTCCTCCATGTCTGATTGAGATAACTCATTACTTAAAGCAGCATAGGCTTCTTCTACTTCTTCGATTGCTCTTATAACGATATCCAAGCCTTCATCTGAATTTTCAGTATCTAAATTATACAGTCCGTTTAATAGCTCTTTAAAAGCGTTTTTCTTCCCCTTAATTTCTTCGATTTTTTCTCTTGCAGCTACTAATACATTGTAATTTGGAATCAGGCTCTGTAAGTCGGATTGCAGTGTTGCATATAAGTTTTCTACATAAGCAACCGCTGCTTCATCGGAACCACTTAGTTCCTCTATCAATGGTAGATCGTTAATTGCATCTATGATGCTCTGGACCGGCTTATTATTAATTAACGTATCTACCTCTGATTTTGCTTGCACTAACTTATCAGAAGAAATACCTGCTTTTTTTGCAAGATTCAATAAGTTATATACTTTATCCATATCATCCCAGCGAATTGTAGACGGTAACGAATCAATGCCATCTTGCACATAGCTTAATAATTCCTCCCCACTTAAGGACAAAATACGATTAACTTCATTTAATTTCTTTTGGCTTTCACCGGAAAGATTAATATTGCCAGCTGCAATTCTTTCATTAATTCTGGCAACTTCTATCGCATTATAATAGCCATATGCATCCGCACTTGTCAATCTACGAATCTGGTTATTCAGATCACCTGCTGTAATACTCGAATTGTTCACGTTTCCATAACAATACAATCCTTTGGCATCATTATAGAAGATCATATTTCCATCTTTATCAATAACTAAACTCTGGCTACAAAACTGTGGAACACCAATTTGATCTACCTTTTCAAAAGATGGCTCCGTTTGGTTGGCACTATCTTTTATAATATACATACTAGAGCTTTCATAAATGCTTGAATTACTTGCGGAACGATTCGGAGAATTTGGTATTAAATATAAATAAACGGTTTGGTCATTGTCATCGGTTGCATAAGCAGTGGTTAAAGCAACACTACCCTTCGATACAATATCGATCCTATAAATTTCTTCCATAGTAATGGCATCGATAACATGGAATGGCTCTCCGGACCCCATGGCACTTCCACCACCAGCTAAATATAATCGATCGTTATAAATAACAGGTGAAGATTGTGTTCCTCCGCTACTAGCATCCGATACAAACGCACGCATACTGACCCTGTTAAATGTTCCATCTTCATTTATTTCATAAGAGCGAACAACTGCACCAGGATTTCCAGAAGCCGCAACATAAATCCGATTGTTTTTTTCATAATATGTAATGGTTGAAGAAACATACTCCATATTTGGAAGAAGCATGGAATCAATTATATCACCTGTTTTAGCATTCACTGCATAGATTGTACTGGCTCTACTTCCACTTTTTGAACCAGAGGTTGCAAAAATGCATAAATTATCCACAAAGATTGCGCCTGCGTTCGTACCAAAGCCATCGCTGCCATCTGTGTTAAAACTCCATGCTGGCAAAATATTTTCTGCTTGATTAACAAAATCTGAAGCGTTAAAACATGCAAATGTCCCTGGCGTACCATAACTACTTACATATACATAACCATCATAGTACATCGTCTGTCCTTGACTTTGCCCACCATAGGTCAATTTTGCCGAAGATCCTACGTATTCTAGTGTATTGGCATCAAAGGCCATTAAGTAAGTTTTTCCGCCACTGTATCTAGGAACAAAGATTTTACCATCCCCATAAGCTAACGTAATATAAAACATTGCATCACCCGGGGCATCCGCCTCGGCTACCTGTACACCGTCAGATGTACGGAACTTACGTAATTTCTCTCCGATATAACAATATGTATAATCTCCTACAACAATTGGTGTACCTGGTGTTGCAGCCCAATCGTTGGTGTTTCTAGCAATATTAAATTCCCACTTTTTCTCAATTTCTGTTCCTGTCGTTGGCGTTTTACTGTCAGAAACACCTTGTAGCCCCAAATTCCCTAAAAATTGGGACCAATTTAAAGTTTTATTTTCCGTTACATCAGTTATCGGTATTTCATTTACCAGAGCATCTATTTTATTCGTTACTTCAATTAACTTAGCCTTCATGTCAACCGCTAATTGTACGGTATCTTGTTGGCTTAACTTACTGATAGCCCATAAAATAGATTCTACCGCATATTGATCCTTTAATGTTATATTCTCTGCTGAAGGTAAGGCCTGAATTTTATCCGTAACATTTTTTAATGCACTACTTGGAACTACTGGTGTCGTCCCTGCATCTCCATCTTCTGATACAGTTACCTTACAATATGGATTGCTTGCTAAACGATTATCCCCATCATAGGAACGTGCCGATACAATGTAAGTACCAGCTTCCTGGAACATTAATGTTACCTTCCCATTTTCATCGGTAGTAAGCCCTGTATTAATTTCCGCTTTTGTACCGTTCTTTTCACTAATATAAACTTCCGCACCTGGAACGGTTTGGGTTTCCATTCCCCAGCTATCATATTGATAGGTTAGCGCAACTGGTTGATAAATACCAGCGCTTAACTCTTCTGTCTGGAAAAATCCATAGCCCGTAGATTTACCATTTATATATTGCGATTCGATAAAAACGATATCGTCGCCATCCTTCACCTCGTAAGCCGTCATACCTGTTCCATTGTCAACGCCATTTACGTAGTACATGGAACTGGTAATACCACACATAGAAGATACCCATGTCGATCCATATTTACTAATGGATAATACGATATCATTTGGTAGTCCCGCTTGAAGAAGCGCTTCGGAAAGAATATGAAGCGGCGTAACAAAATCCATTTCTTCATATTCACCTGTAACGCCATATTCGCCCAAAGTTTTAAAGGCTTCTAAATTAATTTCTGTTTTTGCTAAATATGTACCGTTGTCACGTTCAAAACGAACCGTAACATTTTTAGGCAATGCCGTGCTTTCTGCAGCTGATACATAGGATACATTTCCCATAATCATTGCTGTTATAAGTACGAATGCGGTAATAATGGAAAACAAACGCTTCCATACTCTCTCTTTCCTCTGATTCATTGTCTTTTTTCCTCCTACTTCCTTTACCTCTGCCAGATTGTACTATTTCTTTACATTCTATTTTCATTGAACAATCTTATGAACAAAAGAAACAGAAACTTCCATGTATCAATACTAGACAGCCGGCAAAAGGGTAGAATACCCCCGTCACTTTCTTTTCTGCAAACATAAAAAAACTGCCTTATTTACAAAGCAGCTTCCAAATTACGCACACAAAAAAAACGTATTCTCATACGATTGCGGTAAAACACTTTTCATGGAAGCTCTGTTACCCGTTACTAAGCAGGTCTCCTGACTCCACGTCAACGCTCCAATTCGCCTTCTCACATATAAAAATAATGCAATGGCATACATAACTTTGTTATGGAATTGTTACTCGGTGATTACAGTGACCAGATCGTGCAGGAATCACACCTGACTTCCCTTTTAAGCTTCTAGCCAATCCCTTGAGACTGGTAGCAGCACTTAATAACGTTCCTTATTCAATTACGTTAAGTTTAACTGAAAGAATCGTAAAAGTCAACCACTATCCAATTTCGTCTATATTCCCATCCCCCATGTAATCAGCAATGTAGTGCTCTAATTGACGTATGTATTGTTGCGCCATTAAACTTAAACTAACGTTTCGATGGGAGATGTAACCGACACGAATTACCTCCTCTTCCCTAAGCGGTATTGAAATAATATTCGGTCCATTTAGATCTTCACTTAATATTCCTGTTGATATTGTATAACCATTTAATCCTATTAATAAATTGAATAGCGTTGCTCTGTCACTTACAAGTATATTTTTCTTACGAGATACCGTACTTAAAATTTCTTCTGAGTAATAAAACGAATTATAGTTGCCCTGATCAAAAGATAAAAAAGGATAAGGCTCTAAATCTTTCATCGTTACATATTCTCTATTTGCCAATGGATTGTCGTTACTGATAAATATATGTGGTCTTGCTTTTAATAGGGTATGAAAGACTAGCTCATTATCCCGTAATATCTTTGTTATTACTTTTTCATTAAAACTACTTAAGTAGAGAATTCCAATTTCACTTCTAAGATTTTTTACATCCTCTATTATTTCATGGGTTTTCGTTTCACGAATTGTAAATTCATATTCATCCTGCTCATATGTACGAATTAAATTTACAAATGCATTTACAGAAAACGCATAATGTTGGGTGGAAACGGAAAACAAACGTCTCGACGGCTTAGTATTGCTATACCGCTGCTCCAATAAATCGGACTGTTCCACTACCTGTCTTGCATACCCTAAAAATTCCGCCCCATCAAGTGATAGGGAAATTCCCCGATTGGAGCGTAAAAATATCTCAATGCCTAGCTCTTTTTCTAATTCTTTCACAGCATTGGACAGGCTTGGCTGTGTTATAAATAGTCGCTTAGC